>SXID01000088.1 GCA_005772955.1 Planctomycetia bacterium | reverse complement strand
GCGGCTCATCTCATTCACGGACGCGAGAGCCTTCTCCACAACTTCGCGCCACATCCGCCCGCACTTCGCACAATAACTCCCCTTCCCTCTCCCTTGACGAACGAGGCACGTATGCGCGGGCAATCGCTGTGGGCGGTCGGGTTGCTCCTGATCGCGGGCGTCGGGCTGTTCGCGATCACGTCGCCGGCGCAGCCGCCCGCAAAGGACCAACCGAAAGCGGAATCGAAGCCGCTTGAACGCGTGCTGCCGGGGTTGCGCCGGGACGGGTTCGTACAGCTCCCGAACCAGTGGTCGTTGAAGCCCGCGGGCCGACACGTCGAAACCGGCGACTTCCCGGTCAACATCGCGATCCACCCCACGGGCGAGTTCGCCGCGGTGCTCTGCGCCGGGTACGGGCCGCACGAAATCCTCGTCGTGGACCTGAACCCGGAGCGCACGCGTGTGCTGTCTCGCGTGCAGATTCACCAGGCCTTCTATGGTCTCACCTGGAGCACCGACGGGAAGCAGGTCTTCGCCAGCGGCGGCGAGGACGAAGTCGTTCACGTCTTCGACTTCGACAAAGGGTATCTCACGAAGGGCAAAGCCATCGACGTGAGCGTGCCGAAGCGGAAGGGCGTTGTCGGCGGGTTGGCCTTCGACCCCGCGGGCAAGGATCTGTTCGCAGCGGTGCCGTGGGCCGACGCGGTGGTTCGCGTGCCGCTCGTGAATCCGGACAACAAGAAGGTGATTCAGTTCGACCCCCCGCCCGTGAAGAAGGAACCGGGGAAAGGCGAACCGCCAAGCCCGCCAGACGGCCGCAAAGATGACACCGTGAAGGGCAAAGCGGACGAGCCAGAAAAGCCGCGCGAGCCGGCGGTGTACCCGTACGCGTGTCTCGTCGAGCCGGGCGGCAAGCGGTGTTTCGTGAGCCTCTGGGCGAGGGCCAGCGTCGCGGTCATCGACCTGGAGAAGAACGCGGTCGTCGCGACGTGGCCCACCGCCGAACACCCCACCGAGATGCTGCTCTCGCCGAAGGGGGACGCACTGTACGTCGCGTGCGCGAACTCCACGAAGGTGAGCGTTCTCGACCCCGCGACCGGCAAGGGGATTCAGACAATCAACTGCGCGCTGTACCCGAACTCGCCCAACGGCAACACACCCAACAGCCTCACGATGACGCCCGACGGCCTGATGCTGTTCGTCGCCAACGCCGACGCGAACAACCTCAGCGTGTTCACGATCGCGGACCGCACGAAAGCCGTGTCGCTCGGCTTCATCCCCACCGGCTGGTATCCCACGAGTGTGCGCTACAACGCGACCGACAAGCAGCTCTACATCGCGAACGGCAAGGGCATGTCGTCGAAGAGCAATCGCGGCGGGCCGAACCCGCTCGTGCCGCAGGCGCGCAACCTGAACGAGTACATCGGGCAGTTGCTCAAGGGCACGCTCACCGTGATGCGGCTTCCCACGCCGGATCAAATGGCAGCACACAGCAAGACCGCGTACGCGTGCAGCCCGTACCGCGAAGGCAGTGCGGTGCGGTCCGAGTTCGTGGAGGCCGGCAACCCGATTCCCAAGAATCTCGGCGACGCAAGCCCCATCAAGTACTGCATCTACATCGTGAAAGAGAACCGCACCTACGATCAGGTGTTCGGCGACATCAAGGAGGGCAACGGCGACGCGAGCCTCTGCCTGTTCCCGGAGGCAGTCACGCCGAACCACCACAAGCTCGCGAAGCAGTTCGTTCTGCTCGACAACCTCTACGTCGATGGCGAGGTCTCAGCCGACGGCCACGAGTGGACGATGGGCGCCTACGCCACCGACTTCGTGGAGAAGATTTGGCCGCTGAGCTATCGCGGTGGGAAGATCTTCGGCTACCCGAGTGAGGGGAACAAAGACCTCATCGCGCGGCCAAGCGGCGGCTATCTGTGGGACAAGTGCGCCGAAGCGAAGGTGAGCTACCGCGCTTACGGCGAGTGGGTCAAGAACGGGGCGCGCAAGCCCGACGGCAGTTTCGAGGATAGCAAGGCGAGCGTGCCCGCACTGGAAGGCAAGTTCGACCCGCGTTTCCGCGGGTATGATCTCGATTACCCCGACGTGAAGCGTGCGGAACGTTTCATCAGCGAACTGAAGCGTTTCGAGACGGCCGGCGACATGCCGAAGATGCAAGTGCTTCGCTTACCAAACGACCATACCGCCGGAACAAAGGTCGGCTCGCCCACCGTAACCGCGATGGTCGCGGACAACGACCTCGCGCTCGGAATGGTGGTCGAAGCCGTCTCGAAGAGCAAGTTCTGGAAGGAGACTGCGATCTTCGTGATCGAGGACGACACGCAGAACGGCCCCGACCACGTGGACGCGCACCGCTCGCCGGCGCTGGTGATCTCGCCATACACGAAGCGCAAGTTCGTCGATAGCACGCTGTACTCTACCACGAGCATGTTGCGCACGATGGAACTGATTCTGGGCGTGCAGCCGATGAGCCAGTTCGACGCCGCGGCGCGGCCGATGTACGCTTCCTTCACGGCAAAGCCGGACCTGAGCGGCTACACGCACGAGGTTCCGAAGCAGGATCTGAACGAAATGAACAAGACAGGCATGTTCGGGGCCGCGTGGATTGAGAAGCAAGACCTCTCGAAGGAAGACACGCTCGACGACTTGATCTTCAGCGAGATCATCTGGAAAGCGGTTCGCGGGGAGAAGAGTCCGATGCCGCCGCCGGTGCGGGCCGCGTTCTTCCTGCCCCTGAAGGCAAAGCGCGGCGACGACGATTGACGAATCCCATTCGCGTAGCCGCGACCCGAAGGGGAGCGTGAGGGTTTCAACATGTTCCTCGGAATCGAGATCGGCGGGACAAAACTGCAACTCGGGCTGGGCCGTGGCGACGGGCACATCCGCGCGCTGTGGCGCGGCGCCGTGAACCCCGCCGAAGGCAGCGAAGGCATCCGCAAGCAGATCGTGAGCGCGGTGCCGGAGTTGCTCGCGAAGGCAAACACCGATCGCGGCTTGCTTCGCGGTGTCGGGATCGGCTTCGGCGGCCCCACTGACGACCGCAGTAACACGGTCATCAAGTCGCACCAGATCGACGGCTGGGACGGCTTCCCGCTCGCGGACTGGGTGAGCGACCTTGTCGGCGTGCCCGCGGTGCTGTGCAACGACGCGGACGTAGCCGGACTCGCGGAAGCGCTGTTCGGTGCGGGCAGGGGACTGTCGCCGATCTTCTACATCACGGTCGGCACCGGGATCGGCGGCGGTCTCATCATCGACGGGCAGATTTACCGCGGCGTCGGACGCGGCGCCGCGGAGATCGGGCACTATGTTGTGGTGGAACGCGGTGACGACGAACCGGACTTAACCGTGGAGCGAGTGGCTTCGGGGCGGGCCATTCAGTATCACGCCAATAAGGAAGGATTGTTCGCAGACGGCGCCCCCCGAACAGTGCAAACGGTCGCGGCGCTGGCGCGAAACAATGACTTCAAAGCCTGTCGTATCTTCTCGATGGCAACCGATGCTCTCGCAATGGCCATCGCTCCAATGATTACTCTCCTGTGCCCGGCGCGTGTCGTTATCGGCGGTGGTGTATCGTTGATCGGTGAAGGACTGTTCTTCAACCCGATCCGCGAAAAGGTCGCACTGCGCACGTTCGCCCCCTTCGCTGGGTTGACGGACATCGTGCCCGCGGCGCTGGGCGAAGAGGTGGTCGTTCACGGCGCGCTCGCATTGGCGCGGCAGAAGCTCGGCGGATAGACTGCACACGACAAAGGAGGGAGCATGTCGACGTCCACGCCGGGCGTCGGCGCCGTGAAGAAGCTCATGACCGCCGATGAGTTCTGGGAGTTCGTCAACCAAGCGGAGAACCAGGACCGAGCCTTGGAACTCATTCGTGGGGAGGTCGTCGTAGTGTCACGCCCGACCAAACCACACGGCAGCGTCTGTTTTCGCGTCGGCTTCCTGTTGGTGTAGTACGCGGAGCGTATCGGGTTGGGGTACTTCGTTAGCGACGATCCCGGAGTCGCGCTCCGCGACGACCCTGTTTCGGTTCTCGGGCCAGATGTCGCCTACTTCATCGTCTACTCCTACTACACCGCGACCAACTTGGTTCTCGATCAGATCGGCATCCCGTTCACGAACGTGCACGGAGAGACTCGGGTTCAAGAACACGAAGATCAACGCGAAGGTGTTCAAACAGGCGACCCGCATCGACCAGGAGTTCGGCAAGAAGTACGGTCTTGGCGGCACCACCGCAAGTGAGATGGTGCAGCTACTTGGATTGCTCGACGCGGGGAAGGTTGTCTCACTGGAAGCGTGCAAGGAAATGCTCAGACACTTGAAGGTGTGCGACGACGACAAGAAGACGACGCGCCAGTTGTTGGCGGGAACAGTGATCGCGCACAAGAGTGGCTCTGTGAACGCAACCAAGTCCGATGCAGGGATCATCTACACGAAGAGTGGCCCCGTCGCACCGTAAGTGCTGACCGACACGAACGACGACCAGCGCTGGGTGGCTGATAACGCCGCGCAGGTGCTGATCGCCAAGGAAGTGTATGACTAACAGGGCGAGAAGTAGGAGAGAAGAAACACGAGTATCCACGGATTTCAGCCCCGAAGGGGCGACAGGTAATGGCCAGGGGCGTAAGCCCCTGGTATCGTTTCCGGAAAGCACATAGCCCCAACGGGGCGACACATGCACCCAGGGTTTGCGCTCTGGGCTATTTTCTGCCGCCCCTCAGGGGCTAGTACCATGGAGTCTCCAATGGCAAAGAAACAACTGCGAGTCGGGATGATCGGGTACGGGTTCATGGGTCGCGCCCACTCGAACGCCTACAAGCAAGTCGGTCAGTTCTTTCCTTCCTCTTATGAGGTGGTGTTGAAGGCCGCGTGCGCACGCGACGCCGCGAAGATCAGGGCGTTCGCGGACCAGTGGGGCTACGAGTCCACCGAAACCGACTGGCGGAAACTGGTCGAACGGCCCGATATCGATGTGATCGACATTTGCACGCCGAACAACATGCACAAGGAAATTGCCCTCGCGGCAGCAGCGAACAAAAAGGCGATTCTGTGCGAGAAGCCGCTCGCGATGAATGTGCCGGAGGGGCGCGAGATGGTCGCGGCAGTGGAGAAGGCCGGCGTCGCGAACATGGTGTGGTACAACTACCGGCGCATCCCCGCTGTCACGCTCGCGAAGAAGCTCATCGACGAAGGGCGGCTGGGCAAGATCTACCACTACCGCGCCAAGTTCCTTCAGGACTGGACCATCAAGTCCGACCTGCCGCAAGGCGGTCAAGGTCTGTGGCGGCTCGACGTGGCCGCGGCTGGTTCGGGCGTCAGCGGCGACCTCCTCGCACACTGCATCGACACAAGTATCTGGCTTAACGGACGTTTAGACAGCGTTTGTGCGATGACGGAAACCTTCGTCAAGGAGCGGATGCACAACCTGACCGGGAAGGTCGAGAAAGTCGGCATCGATGACGCCTGCACGTTCATGGGCCGCTACGAGAACGGTTCGCTCGCGAACTTCGAGAGTACCCGATACGCCCGCGGTCACAAGGCGGCGTACACGTTCGAGATCAACGGCGCGGACATGAGCCTCTGCTGGGACTTGCACGACCTGCATCGGCTCCAGGTGTTCGACTACAAGGACGACAGCAAGATTCGCGGTTGGAAGAGTATCCACGTCACGGACAACAGCCCCGACCACCCGTACATGGCGAACTGGTGGGTTCCGGGTCTCTCGATCGGCTACGACGCGAGCTTCACGCACCAAGTCGCCGACTTCATCCAGGGACTTGAGAGCGGCAAGCCGCAAGGCCCGACGTTCAAGGAAGCGCTCGAAACGCAGTGCGTGCTCGACGCGATCCTCGACTCGGCGAAGTCGCAGAAGTGGGTGAACGTGGCGAAGGGATGATGTCATTGAAAAAAAAACCCCGGCAGATTCTGCCGGGGTTCGCGGATTGATTCGGATCGAGGGTTAGTAACGGCGGCCACCGCCACCGCCGCCACCACCATAGCCGCCGCCTCCGCCGGAGCGGCCACCGCCGCCACCGCCGTAGCCGCCGCCACCGGAGCGGCCACCACCACCACCGCCGCCTTCGCGGGGCTTGGCTTCGTTCACAGTCAGGGCGCGGCCGTCAAGCTGCGTCCCGTTGAGGGCCGCGATGGCCTGGTCACCACCGTCGCTCATCTCCACGAACGCGAACCCGCGTGGGCGGCCGGTTTCCCGGTCCATGATGAGTTGAACCTTGGTCACGGTCCCGTACTGGGAGAAGACCTCACGGAGTTGGTCTTCGGTTGTCGAGAACGACATGTTCCCAACGTACAAATTCTTCGCCATCTCGGGCCTCGAAGTAGAGCGGGGGTGAAGGCGGTTGGCCGCCATCGGTCGCGGGTGAACACCCCCGACCCGTGTGTATCCTAACAGGTGGTCGGCCCGTTCACTCCGACATTCGGCGCAATTATCGCCATTGGGCGAGATTGCTCTGGCCCCGCATTTCGTGCCCCCACGTTCATCTAGGAGATTCGGGGTGGTTCATTCTGGTCTCGCCTGTATCATCTCTTGGTGACACATAACCGGGAGGCGGAATGGGATTGCGCATGCGGGTTCACGACCGGGAGCCGATCGGTGCGGCGCTCCGGCGGTTCAAGAAGTTGGTCGAGCGGAGCGGGCTGAAACGCGAGCTTCGCGCCCACGAATACTACGAGAAGCCCTGCGAGGCCCGGAGCCGCAAGGAGGCCAAGCGCCGGAGCACAATCAAGAAGGCGGCTCTCGGCAAGCCGGTCAAGAAGGAACGCGCGGACTAACGCCCACCAATCGAGAACGCGAAACGACCGCTGCTCGCCCCAATTGGGGCAGGCTGCGGTCGTTTCGCGTTCCTGATTGTGGTGGCACGGACGATGGAGCGTCACGGGGCGAAAGGTTCGGGCGGTGCGACATTCCGGTCTCATAGAAACAGAAGAAGCCGGCGACTTCGGTCACCGGCTTTCGTTGACAGGCAATGAGACAAGTAATGTGGGCGGTAGAGCGGGCCGGGGGACTTGGCCCGACTTGCTGGTTGACGGATTGAGGTAATGCAGACGGTGTGCCAGATCGCGTTGCGGCACCCACAGCGTGTACGAAGCCCAGAGATTTCCAGTATTTCACGTGCGAAACGATCCAGAACTGGCCCCGCACCGGTTGTAATCTTTACTGGTCGGTGACCGGATCGGCACGCGGTTGAGATCCTTCTTGCCGGGTGCCACCGGTCCGCCCCGGATCGGATATACCGTCTCCCCGACCCGCCTTCCCTTGCTTCCCACTCTTCGCTATGAACCGGTGGAACCGACCGGACCGATGAGATCCACAAGACCACCCCGTACTCCCGCGAAGGCTACCATGTCACAAATGAGCGAGAACGCCGCCGAGAAACTCAGCCCCAAACAGGCAACGGCCCTGGTCCGGGTACTCGACCTTCAGGCGCGGTGGGAGAACCACCGCGACGACCCCGCCAAGAGCGCTGCGTCCACCTCCGACCTTCAGGCGAGGCAGAAGGCGTTTGAGGCGTTCCGCTTGGCGCTGCGCGAGTACGTCGCGGAGTACCGCGACGCCCAGCTCCCAGAACCGACGCAGAACGTCCCGGACCGGCTTGCGATTTGGTGCAGGACCTTGCGGGCCGTGCTGTGGCGTGCCGAGAGCGGCACCCCGGCGATGGTGCTGGCGAAAGTTTACCGGCTCGCGGACCGGATTGCTGGGCGGGTTGGGAAGACGCCGGTGGAGCGGGCGTCAGCGGCAGGCCTGTCGGAAGGTGTTCGCGAACTGGACGCGGTCATCGCGTGGTGCGAGACGCCGACCGTGTTGCCGCTTCCGGTAATCGTTTCGAAGGAAGCGGCGTAAGCTTCGTTTGTTGGGGTGCAGGCGGCCCGCCTGGAGAACCGATGCTGGGAACCCGCCGGCACCACGTGCTTCACAGACGCTTCAGTACCGTGGCGACCTTGTCGTAGAAGAGTTGTTCCCACTCGGGCGCGAGCAGGCAATCGCTGTCTTCCTGCGCGCCGCCGATGTTCTGCATCTGCTTTGCCGTCGGTGTGTAGTAGATGTAACCGTTGGTGTAGCCGGCCACGAACGTCGTCTTGTGCGGCGAGGTCTTCTTGACGTTCAGGCCGATCTCAACGGTCAGTTCGCCGGGGAAGGTCACGAGTATGAAGTCGCCCACGCGCAGGGCCGCGACTTCTACCTCGATAGGCTTGCGGGCCGCGGCGAGGTTCGTGGCCTGGTGCTTCTGAAGCAGCGCGAGGTTCGTCTGCACGCGCGTGAGCTTCTCCGTGGTGTAGATGTTCTCCGCGTAGGCTCGGATGTTCTTGCGGTTCGCCTCGTCGAGTTTGACGAGATCGTCACGCCCGCGGTCCTTCTCGGAGAAGTAGCGGAAGGACGAGTCCGACGGGAACTCCTTCGACAGGTTGTGCTTCGCCGTCAGCTCAAGGAACGTCTTGAGGTTGAGCGTCGTTCCCTTCAGGGACTTCACCAATCTCATTTGCTCCGTGAGGAGCGACTCGATGCGCTCCGCGTGATCGGCTCGCGGCAGCTTGATCTTATCGTTGAGAACCTTCAACGCTCCGTCGGCGCACTTGATCTTCCGTACCGTTTGCAGCGCGCTGAGGCCGAGCATGTTGCCAAGCGGTTCGGCGCTGCGCGGTTGGTGAACGTCCTTGTAGCGCACCGGGTTGATGTCGCCGCCACACCCTTGCACGAACAGCACGATTGTCCCTTCGCTCAGGTTGTTTTCGATCACCTTCGACGCGAACCCCACGATGTCCGCGGTGTTCCCGCCGTTCGGAACCCCCATGATCGGGTGGCACGCGAAGTTGTACACCACGGCCAGCGTGCGCCCGTCGTGCCGGTCCACGCGCAAGATTCCGATCTGCGGGTCGATGGGGCCGACGCTCGCGACCTCTTCGTCCGCGGGTAGCGAGTAAGCATGTCGAACGTCCGCCTCCTTTCCGCTCTTGAGCGTGAGCCGGCGGTTCTCCGAAACGCGATCCTCACTGCCGACACCCACCCCGACCTTCACCGGAACCATGTTGTCGGCCGCCTCTTTCACGGCCTGGAACGTCTTCTCGTCCACATCGGCGCACACGATGCCGTGGCAGTGGCTCGCGTTGACCACCACGCTTTCGGGTGTGATCTTCAACTCCTTTTGGAGCCGCGTGCGCACCTTGCCGAGGTAGTCGTTGCCGATGTGACCGATCTCACCGATGGCGACCGCATCGACCGTGATGAGTACGGCCGTCGCGGTGTCGTTCTTGAGCACCAACGCTTTCACGAACAGCGGGTCACCGAGCGGAAGAGCGGTCTTGTTCGTGATCTCGACTTTGGCGACCCCGGCGAGAAGCTGCCCGGATTTCGGTGCGGGCACGTCGGCCTTCAGTGGGTCCGCGGGCGGCGTACTCACTTCGGCGGGCGGCTTGAGGTCGCGGCACCCGAGGAGCGCGAACGTGAGACACAGCAGCAGTACGTAACGCATCATCAGAAGCCCTCGGAGTCGGTTCAGTCTGCAGTTCAGTCCTTCAGCGGAATGCCGCACGTGCGTAGCAACGTTTCCTGAACTGCGAGGTCGTGTTCCGCGGAGAAGTCGAATGGCTTCTCGCCGCGAATGACCTTCGCCATGTCCGCGGCGTCATCGACGTACCGGCTGTACTTCGGGAACTTCACTTCCTGCGTGCCCTTCTTGTATTCGCCTTGCGCCTTCGACAGCGAGACTCGCGCGGCTGGGTTGTCGAGCGGCTGAATGTGGAACGTTCCCTCGGTGCCACACACCACCATGTGCCGCCGGTCGCCGCCTTCGACCTCGATCGCGCTCGACTTCACGCTCGCGGTCGCTCGCGGGTAGCTCAACACCGCGAGCATGTTGTCAAGCAGTTTGTCGTTCATCGCGGAGGAGTGCTGATTGAACGCAGTCACTTCCTTCGGTTTGCCGAGTACACCGATGACCAGATCGAGGACGTGACAGCCCAACTCGAACATGATCCCGCCTCGGTACTCGGCGAGTCGCTTCCGCTCCGCAGCCGGGACGACCTTGCTCATGACCGCGTGAACCTCGAAGACTTCGCCGAGCCAGCCCTTCTTGAGGAAGTCGCGGAGCAGCACGACCGCTGGGTTGTAGCGGAACATGTAGCCCATCTGCACCATCAGTTTCTTCTTCGCGGCGATGTCGTGGATGCGCTTGAGTTGCGGCAGCGACTCGCCCGCGGGCTTATCGATGTGAGTGTGCATTCCCGCGGAAACGCACGCTTCGGCGTTGTCGAGCAGGTCGCGCACGCGCGTTTCCACCAGCACCGCTTGAAGCCCCGGCGTGGCGAGCAGTTGCTCGCGCGTGAGCCATTTCAGATCGCGGTAGGTCGCCGCGTTCTCGGCTTGCTTCCGAAGCGCCTCGTCCGGTTCGACGACGCCCACGACTTCGTAATCGGCCGACACGCGGTACGCCGAGAGCTTGCTCGCGTGCGCGTGCCCGACGCCGATCTGACCGATCTTGATGCGCTTCGCGGCCTTCTCGTCGGCCCGAACCCCGGTCACGAGTGGAACCGTGCCAGCCGCTGCGCCGAAGTACGAGAGGGCGGAACGTCGAGTGAGGTCGTGCATTTGAGGTTCTCGCAGACTTGGGATTCGGATTGCCGCTTGACGCTAGTGGTGCCGCGTGCGAAAGTCAAATACCTTCCGACTTGCCTGCTGGGTGTTTCGAAGTCGTAGGCACACTCCGTGTGCCGTGGCGAAGAGAGCCGGAACCGCGACGCGGTGTTCAATTGTGAGGCGACGGCACACGGAGTGTGCCTACGACTTCGAAACACCCGCCCTACCGAACGGCACACGAACATGCCTCACCTTCACGCACAAGAATCGCGAGACGCCGTTCCGCCCGGTATCGTGCAGGTCGGGTCGCGACGGTGGTTTCTGCGCACGGGTCTCGCCAGCGTCGCTGGCGTGTGTGCGCCGTCAGTTCTTCGCGCGAGTGAGAAACCCGCTGTCGCGAAGAAACCGGCCGCAGTGATTCTTTTCTGGCTCTCAGGGGGTCTGAGTCACATCGATTCCTGGGATCCGAAGCCGTCTGCGCCGGAGGAAGTGCGCGGGCCGTTCGGGTCGATCGCGACGCGTGTCCCGGGCGTGCGAGTCAGCGAACACCTGCCGCTTCAAGCGAGCATCATGGACCGGCTCAGCCTGATCCGCTCGGTCGACTGCCGCGCCAGCGACCACACGCCGATCACGATGCAGGCCGGTAACCCACTCGCGCGCCGCACGAACGACGGCAAGGACGGGGGCGGCTACCCTTCGATGGGCGCGGTCGCGGCGAAGTTCCGCGGACCGAACGACCCGGCATTGCCCGCTTTTGTGGGACTCGCGAACAGTTGGAAGGCCGACGTGTGGGGCGCGGGTCAACTTGGCACCGCTTACGACCCGGTGCAGGGAACGGACCTCGCGGGTCGCGTGACACTGCCCCAGGGCGTGTCGATCCCGCAGTTGCGAGACCGCGACGAACTCCGCCGCCGGCTCGGTTCGGCCCGGCGCGAACTCGACACGACCGACACGAACCGACTCGACGGTCATTCTCGCCGCGCGCTCGACATGATCGTTTCCGGGAAGGCACAGAAGGCGTTCCAACTCGACGAAGAACCCGGCCGCGTTCGCGACAATTACGGGCGTGACAGTATCGGCGAGAAGGCGCTGCTCGCGCGCCGACTGGTCGAAGCCGGAACAACGTATGTTCTCGTCAGCGGTGCGTGGGGTTACTTCGACCACCACGGCGATGAGGTTCAGTGGGGCGGCATCGTGAAGGGGTTGAAGCCGCTCCTGCCGCGAATCGACCGCGTCATCTACGCGCTGGTGAACGACCTTCAGGCGCGCGGGCTGCTCGACTCGACGCTGGTGATGATGATGGGCGAGTTCGGTCGCGGCCCGGTGATCAACAAGAACGCGGGCCGCGACCACTGGACGAAGTGCATGTCGATGCTGGTCGCTGGCGGTGGGTTGCCCACTGGTCAGGTGATCGGCAGCACCGACGCGAAGGGCTACGACATTCAGGACCGCAAAGTCACACCTTCCGACCTCGCGGCCACGGTGTTCCGTCACCTGGGCATCGACACGAGCGCGCACTGGGAAGACCCGCAGGGCCGGCCGATTCCGATCGTGACTGAGAACGGCAGCCCGATCCCGGAACTGACTTGAAGATGGCTTACCGAACGGTCTTGCTCGCCACCGCATTCACGCTCATTTTTCCGCTCTGGGCGGGCGCGGCGGATGTCGACTACGCGCGCGATGTGCGGCCGATTCTTCAGAAGCACTGCGTCAGGTGCCACGGAGAAAAGAAGCAAGAAGGCGGCTTGCGGCTGGACGTGCGCCGGCGCGCCCTCGCGGGCGGCGACACCGGACCAGCGGTCGTCGCGGGGAAGGGCGGCGAACTGTTGGCGCGCGTCGGATCGGATGACGAGAAGAAGGTCATGCCGCCCGCGGGACCGCTAGCGGACGCAGAGATTGCGACACTTCGCGCGTGGGTCGAACAGGGCGCGAAGTGGCCCGACGAACTTGCGGGCAAAGAACCTTCTGAGGAACACTGGGCCTTCAAGCCGATCAAGCGTCCTGATGTTCCCAAGGTTAGCCGCGAGCCGAAGGCGAGCGTTCACCCCATCGATGCGTTCATCCGCGCGAAACTGAAGGATGGCAACCTGGCGCCCCTGGCCGACAAGCGCACGCTCATCCGGCGGCTTCACCTCGACCTGATCGGTCTCCCACCCACATCCGCGGAGGTGGATACGTTTCTGAAAGACAACGCGCCAAACGCCTACGAGAAGTTGGTAGATCGGTTACTCGCGAGTCCGCACTTCGGCGAGCGCTGGGGCCGGCACTGGCTCGACCTCGCACGCTTCGCGGAGAGCGACGGCTACGAGAACGATAACCTTCGGCCTAACGCGTGGCGCTTTCGCGACTGGGTCGTGAACGCCATCAACGACGACATGCCTTTCGATCTGTTCACCGTCGCGCAACTTGCTGGCGACCTTCTCCCGAACGCAACCGACGAGCAGAAGACCGCGGCCGGGTTCCACCGCAATACGCTTTGGAACAGCGCCGCCAGCGGCGACAAGGAAGAGTTCCGCACCTACGCCATCAAGGACCGCACCGACACGACCGGTCTCGTGTGGATGGCACTGACCGTCGGTTGCGCGCAGTGCCACACGCACAAGTACGACCCCGTTTCGCACCGCGAATATTACCAGCTCTACGCGTTCTTCAACCGCAGCGAGAACGCGGAGGCGAGGCTCGCCGGCGCGAAGGAATTTATCCCGACGCTCAAGGACGTGACTCGCGAAACACGCATTCACACGCGCGGGAACTTCCTCGCGCCGGGCGCAGTCGTGAAACCCGGCGTGCCGGGTTTCCTTCCTCCCTTGAAAGCGCGCGGCGCGACCGCGGACCGGCTCGACCTCGCGAAGTGGCTGGTGGACCCGACGCACCCGCTGACGGCTCGCGTCGCGGTGAATAACGTGTGGCAACACCTGTTCGGTTACGGCTTGGTTCCCACGCCGGAGAACTTCGGGCTGAACGGGACGCGACCCAAACACCCCGAGCTGCTCGACTGGCTCGCGACGGAATACGTGCGCCTGAAATGGTCGCGCAAGGCGCTCATCCGCACCATCGTGATGTCCACGACCTACCGGCAATCTTCGGTGCTACCTGCGAACACGACCGACCCGAACAACGAACTACTCGCGCGCCAGAACCGGTTTCGAGTCGAAGCGGAAATTGCACGCGACCTGTCACTGGCCACGAGCGGGTTGCTCGTGCCGAAGCTGGGTGGGCCGTCGATCGTTCCGCCGTTCCCGGATGGGTTGCTCGATCAGAAGTTCGGCGCGGAATCGCTGAAGATGCCCGCCGGCGACCGACACCGGCGCGGCATCTACATTCACGTTCAGCGCACGTTGCCACACCCGACGCTCGCGGTGTTCGACGCGACCGACGGCAACGTGTCGTGCCCGAAGCGTGACCGCAGCATCACGCCGCTTCAGGCGCTCACGCTGCTTAACGACTCGGTGTTCGTAGAGTGTGCCCACGCTCTCGGTGAAGTAGTCCGCAAGTCCGGCGACACCGATGGCGCGCGGCTCCGAGGTGCGTTCGAGTTGTGCGTATCGCGCCCGCCGAGCGAGCGCGAACTCGCTGCACTCACGAAGTTGGTTCAGCGGCAGCGCGAACTTGGCGCGAAGGACGAAGCCGTGTGGTTCGGGGTGGCGAGAACGCTACTCAACCTCGAAGAGTTCACGACGCGGGAGTAGCGTTGTCTTTGCGGCTGTTTCGCGTTCGCCCCGGAGGGGCGAATGTCTTGCGCGTCCGGTTGCGTTCGCCCCGCCGGGGCGAACGCGAAACGAGGATTTCGACCATGCGCACCACTTTGGACCGGCGAACGCTCCTCGGTCGCACTGCGGGGGGAATGGGAATCGCCGCGATCGCTTCGCTCCTCGCGCAAGACACCGCATGCGCGGACATTGACCCGCTGAAGCCGAAACCCTCACATTTCAAGCCGTCCGCGACGAGCGGCATCTGCGTGTTCCTCGTCGGCGGGACAAGCCAGGTCGATCTGTTCGACCCGAAGCCGGAGTTGGCGAAGTTACACGGCAAACCCATCCCGGAATCATTTCGCGCCGGCGTGCGCCTCGGGCAAACGAACTACTCGTCGCCGGTGATGCAGTCGCCGTTCAAGTTCCGGCGCTTTGGGAAGTGCGGAACTGAGTTCTCCGAGTTGCTCCCCGAAATCGGTTCGTGTGCCGATGACATTGCGCTCGTGCGCTCCATGCACCACGAAGCATTCGACCACGCGCCCGGCGAACTGATGCTCTGCACCGGGAAGGACCAACCCGGTCGGCCCACGGTCGGCTCGTGGCTCACTTACGGTCTCGGCAGCGCGTCGAAGAACTTGCCCGGTTACGTCGTCCTCCTCAACGGGCGCTCACCCAAAGCACGCAGTTACGTCTGGGGGAACGGCTTCCTACCCGCGACGCATCAGGGCGTGCTCTTCCGCGGGCGCGGTTCGCCGATTCTCGATCTCGCCACACCGAAAGACATCACACCGGAGGTTCATCGGGCGCACCTCGACGCGATTCGCGAACTCAACACACTGCGGCGCGAGGAGACCAACGACCCGAAGTTGGACGCGCAAATCGCGGCTTACGAACTCGCGTACCGGATGCAGTCGGCCGCGCCGGAACTGGCCGACGTGTCGAAGGAGCCGAAGGTGGTGCTCGACTCCTACGGAGACAGCGGGTTCGCACGCTCGCTATTGCTCGCGCGGCGGTTGGTCGAACGCGGGGTGCGGTTCGTCACCGTCACGCACCACGAATGGGATCATCACGACGGTATCAAGGACGGAGTGCCGAAGGCGTGTCGCGAAGTCGATAAGCCGATCGCGGCGCTCATCAAAGACTTGAAGCAGCGTGAGATGCTCGGTTCGACGCTGGTCGCGTGCGTGAGCGAGTTCGGGCGCACCGCGATCACGCAAGGCAAGGACATGGCGACCGCGGGTCGCGACCACCACCCGCACGCGTTCAGCGTGTTCCTCGCGGGCGGCGGGGTGAAAGGCGGGCAGGTTTACGGCAAGTCCGACGAACTCGGCTGGAAGGTGGCCGAGGACGGCGTTCACATGAACGACTTCCACGCCACGCTGTTGCACCTGTTCGGCTTCGACCACAAGAAACTGACGTTCCGGCACCAAGGGTTGGACATGCGCCTCACCGACGTGGCCGGGAAAGTGGTGACGAAACTCGTTGCTTGATCAGGCGACTCACGCGAGTGCTTCGCGGATAACTTCGCCGTAAGGGAGCAGCGGCACCGGGCGGTCCTGCTTGTCCGTCACGGTCATTTCGTGGTCGATGCCAAGCAGGTGGTACATCGTTGCAAGGACGTCCTTCGCCTTGAGCGGCCGGTCGGTCGGTGTGGAGGCGATCTTGTCCGTCTTGCCGATCACGCGACCCCGTGCGGTCCCGCCGCCGGCCATCAGATTGCAGTACGCCCGCCCCCAGTGTCCGCGCCCGTCGCCCTGAAGGTTCGGCGTGCGGCCCATTTCGCTCAGCACTAACACCAGCGTGTCGTCGAGCATCCCACGCTGCGTGAGGTCTTCGATTAGTGCGGAGAAGGCGAGATCGAATCCCGGGAGCAGATCGGTCTTTAGCCGGTTCTTCTGGTCCTCGTGCGTATCCCAACCGGTGTTGAGTTGGCCGAACTCGTCCCAGACCACCGTGACGAACTTGCACCCGGCTTCCACCAATCTGCGCGCCTGAAGCGCACCCTGACCGAACAACGTCATCCCGTAGCGCGAGCGCTGCTTCTCGGATTCGCGACCGAGGTCGAGCGCGGTGCGGATCTTCTGAGAATCCATCAGCGAGAACGCGAGCGAGCGGTTCTCATCGAACTTTCGACCCATGCGTGACTTGTCAGGCTCGCGCCGGGCCGCGTCGAACTGTTCGAGGAGCGAGCGCCGCGTGTTGAGCCGGTCGAGCGTCATGCCGTCGGTGAGTGCGGTACCGGCCGCGAATTCGAACCGGCTTTCGGGCGTGATGCCGAGGTGCGGGTCGCGGAACTCTTCCGGCTCGCCCCACGCGGCGCGGCGGACGGTTCGCGTCGCACTGCCGCGGAACTCGCCCCAGATCGGGTCGAACTCGCCGCCGAGGTGCGCCGCGTGCAATCTCGCGTAAGCCGGCATCGTACGCTTCGAACTGAGCAGCCACGGCAGCACGACGTTATCGGGCACGCTACCTTTCGGTTTCGCCCCGTGGGTCTTGTGGTCGAGGTACGACACCACCGAGCCGACGAACGGCCACTGCTCCGGGTGCTGCTGGGTTTCCTCGATGGGAATCGTTCCCTGCGGCAACCCGGTCGTGGCGTACTGCATCCCGTGGAAGTTCCACGGGTGGTTGAGCGACCGAAGCAGCGTGACGCGGTCCATCACCTTCGCGACGTTCGGGAGGTGTTCGTTGATGTCGAGACCGGGCACGACGGTGCGAATCGACTTCATGTCACCGCGAATTTCGGCTGGCGCGTCCGGCTTGGGGTCGAACGTGTCGAGCTGGCTCGGGCCACCGAACAGGTAGAGCAAGATGACGTTCTTGGCCTTAGCTGTGCGGGCTGTTGGTGCCGTGGGCGCGCCGACCGCCGTGGACGCGAGGCCAATCGCGCTGGCGACGAGTAGCTCGCGGCGCGTGATGCCGTCGCACGACCGCTTCGGGCTTCCGAGGATTCGGAGCATCGCGAACCTCCAAGCATGGATTCGTCGCGCTTACACAATCGCCTTGATGACGCTTCCGCGACTGGCCGCGAACGGGCGCCCTTCGGCGTCACGCAGTTCGGCGTCCGCCCCGAACCCGAGGCGGTCGAGCACGGTCGCGATCAAGTCACGCGGCTCGACGCGTCCGTCGGACGCATATGCGCCGTTCTTGTCCGACGTCCCGTAGACCACGCCACCGCGAATGCCGCCGCCCGCGAGCGCGAGCGAGAACACGTGACCCCAGTGGTCTCGCCCGCCGTTGCCGTTGAACCTAGGCGTGCGCCCGAATTCGCCGAACCACACCACCAGTGTTTCGTCCAGCATCCCGCGCGCGTCGAGATCGGTGACCAGCGCTGAGAATGCTCGGTCCATCATCGGCATCAGGAAGTCCTTCGCCGACGGGTTGTGTTTCGCGTGCGTGTCCCACCCGCCTTGGTTCTCCAACTTCGCGATGCGAGTCCAGTTGATCTGCACCAGCGACACGCCCGCTTCGACCAGTCGGCGCGCGAGCAGACAGCTTTGTGCGAACCGACTGCGGCCGTATCGCTCGCGCAGGCGGTCCGGCTCGCGCTCGATGTCAAACGCGACCCGCGCCGCGCCGGACGATACCAACTCGAAAGCCTTCTGCGTGTTCGCGTCGTGCGTTTCGAACGCGCCTCGGGTGCCGCTCGATTCCAACCGGTGGTTGATCCCGTCGAGTAGTTCGCGCCGGTCCGACAACCGCGACGCGGATACTTCGGTCGGCGGTGCGAGCGCGTCGATCTTGAACTTCGCGTCGCTCGGATCGCAGTGGATGAGCCACGGGTCGTGTTTGCGGCCGAGCAGACCAGCGTCCTGACCGGGCCACGGGAAGTTGCCGTCGTTCCAGATATGTTCCGGTAGCGTGACCGCTGACGGTAGTTGACCCGCGGCAGGGCGCAAGTATCGCACCATCGCGCCAAGCGACGGCCAGTTGTTCGGCGCCTTAGGCAGCGCACTTTCGACGTTCAGTGGGGCGTGCGGCACGCCCGTGAGCATTTGGTAGCCGCTCGACGAGTGCGCGTTGTCGTTGGTGACGACCGCGCGAAGTACAGCGATCTTGTCCGTGAGTTTCGCGGTTTCGGGCATCAGTTCGCCGACGCGCAACCCAACCGTGCGGCTCGCGATCGTGCCGAACGGCCCGCGCACTTCGACCGGTGCGTTGGGCTTCGGATCCCAGGTGTCGTGTTGCGATGGCCCGCCGAGCAACCCGAAGATGATTACCGATTTCGCCTTTGCGGGCTTGGCGGACGGTGTTGCGCGTGCTTGTTGCGCGAGCAACTGCGGGAGCGTCAACCCGCCGAGCCCGATCGCCCCGGCGCGCAGCCATTCGCGGCGAGTGAGGTTGTTGGCATCATCGGGAGAGACGAGTCGCAGCATTGCGTCATACCGGAGAGAGGGCTAGTCGGTGGGAACCCTGGCGGGATTGTTATATTCGACACGATCCGCGGCCGGAGTGCAACGGAAAGCGGTTCGGAACACCGTGTGGTTGCGGAGATGGAATCTGGCGTAGTCTGGTTCTGACCCGGCCGGCTGACGCTGGCGGTTCAACGGTGCATGGTCGAACCGCCAGCGTCAGCCGGTTGGGTTGCTTTCAACTGCGCGATCCCACACTCGTGTGCCGCGTCACTTTTTCAGATGCTCGTCGAGGAACACGTAAGCCGTTTTCCGCGCGTCCGGCGGGAACGAGTGCCCGGCCTTGTAGTAGTTCGCACTGAGTTTGTCGGCTGCGCCGTAGAGCTTGTACACCGCGCTGGCCGCGGTCACCACGTCCTTCACACCGGAAACGTCGAAGTCGTTGTCCTTGTCCGCTGCGCTCGCGAGAAACGCGCGCGGCGCCAGTCCCCCGACCAACTCCTGAAAGTCGAACGGCACCTTCTTCGCGTCGTTCGTGAACTCCGTTTTGATGCGCGGCATGTACACCGGGCCTGACCAACTCGGCACGTCGTCCTTGCGGAACGTGCAGAACCCGCAGTTGGAGACGACCGCCTTCAGACGCTTGTCATGGAACGCGGTGAAGATCGCGTTGTGCCCGCCGAGCGAGTGGCCGATCACGCCGAGGCGGTCCTTGTCCACCTCCGGTATCGCTTCCAACAGATCGACCGCGCGCAGGTTGTCCCACACCGCTTTCATGGAGCCGCTCACGTACTCGCTCGTTGCGAAGTCGTACTTGTGTTCGCCGAACGACGGGTAATCTGGCACGATTACGATGTAACCGCGCTGGGCGAGTTCCAGCGCGTAGGACATCTCCTTGTTGCCGAGTCCGGCGGGTTCGTCCTTCCCGATCTTCGTCGTCTGGTGAAGCGCGAGGATCGCTGGGAGTTTCCCATTCGGCTTCTCGGTCGGCGTGAAGATGTACGCGGGGACGCGGCCGTCGGGGTCGGACTGGTACGTCACCTTCCGCCGGGTCAGGATCCCGACCTTAACCGACTCGACCTCCTTCACGTCGAGCGGCACTCGGCGCATCTGGCTCGGGAGCGGTCCCATCGCGAGCGCGAGATTCTCCACGACGTGCCCGCGGCGCACCTCCCAGTCCGCCGGCGTGCGGATTGGCGTCTTCGTTCCCTTGCGGTCGAGCGAGAACATGAGGTCGATGTGATCCGCGTATGCGATCGGCGCGAGCGTTGGCTCGAACTTCCCCACGGGATAACCGGCGGCATAGGAGATGACGAACGTGCCGCCCGACGTGCGGTAGCGGATGTCTTCGCGGCGCTCGAAGTCGCTCTTGCCCTCGCGCATCAGGCCGATGCGCCCGCCAAACTTCAAGTAGTGGTCGAACTGAAGCACGATCTGCGTGCGGTTCCCGAGCGAGTGCCCGGCGCTCGTGAACACCTTCCCGTCGAGGTCGCCCTTGGCGATCCAGCGCGGTTCCACGTCGAGCCTCGCGCGCTTCATCCAGAACACCATTTCCTCCGCATCGGCGAACGGGCAGGTCACATCCTCGGTGCCGTGCACAGTAATAATCTTCGCGTGCGTGCCGAGTCGCGTCATCTCCGCGAGGTGGTCCGGGTTCCCGACGAACCGCAGTTCCTGCTGGTCGAGGGTGAGGTGGCGCTTGTTTTTCGGGTCGCGCGAGTACCGGGCGTTCAGGTCGCTGCCACCAGGCAAATTGAACGCGATGTCATCGGACAGTTTCTTCATGCCGCACAGATCAATCACGCACGCGAAGGTTCGCGGCGCGAGTTTGTTCGCCATGAGTGCGACATTCCCGCCTCCGCTGCCGCCTGTGCAAAACGTGCGCCGGGGCGAGTACGGTTTGTCACGCTTCGCGAGTCCGTCGTTGCACCACCAGATCGCGCGGAGCGCGTCGAGCGCTTGAAGGTAGCCGAAGTCGTAGGGTTCTGGACCGTCGATGGAATCGGCTTTGCCGCTCTGGAGGTAGTTGACGCATAGCGCGACCACGTCGAGCTTCGTAGCGATTTCGCGCGGGTCCGCGGTGCCGACGCAATCCGTCCCACCCCAATTGTGGAGTGTGAGCATCAACCCGGTGTTCGGTCCGACACCGCCGAGTTTGCCCGAAGGGTAATGCACCGAGACGCGAACCATTCGCGTGCCGGGGCGTGCCGGCCATTCCTGTGCGGGTATCTCGACCGCACCGTCTTTCTCCGGCATCGCTGGCCATGCAGGTTCTGCCGCTCCAACACTACGCGGAAACGCCACACTGAGCGCAAAGGCGATCAACCACCCGATCCGAGGTGGCGTCGTGCTGGTGGTGTGCATGGGTTACTCCTTGCGAGGAAGCCGTGCCGCCAGAGTACGAAACGGCTCTTGCTCGTTGCGGGATTGTACCCGATCGCGGACCGGTAATGCCGTGGCACGAAGTGGTGTTGTAACAACCCGTGTACCGATCCGTGACTTCCGGGCCTGTGAATCGTTAGTATCTCCATGTCGCGCGAACACCGTTCGACCTTCACTGCCCCGTTCGGGACACGCCCAAGCCGGTCGAGGACACGCCTGAGGTCTTCCGATTCCAGCACGCACTCAAGGCCGGCGAGGCCAAGTCCTTCACTGTCAAGGAAGAGCGCGACGACACCAGTACCGTTTCGCTCACCAACGGCGCCGAGAACCAGATTCGCTACTTCATCTCGCTCAGCGAGGCTAGCCCGGCGCTCAAGATGAAACTGAACGATGCGCTCAAGATGAAGGGCGAGTGGGACGTGACTCTGCGCGAACTCAACCAGGTCGGCGCGGACCTACAGCGGTTGAGCATCGACCAGGACCGCATCCGGAAGAACCTGCGCGAGACACCGAAGGAGGCCGAGGTGTACGCGACCTACCTCAAGAAGCTCTCCGATCAGGAGAAGGAAATCGACGCCCTCACGGCGAAGCAGAAGACGCTCGTGGCTGACGAGTTCAAGGCACGCAAGAGGTATGAGGACTACCTCGCCAACATCAACGACTGATGGTTTGACCAAAGCTCCGCGTGATGTCGCGAGGTAATGCGAGTTGCACTAACGAACAGCGTGTCTGCGCCGGGCAACCGACATCACACGGAGCGTAATGACTACGATGTGGCGTGACGCGCTCCCGCGGAAGCATTCTGCGCCGCGCAGTCCTCACGTGGAGCGTGAGGACTGGCTTCGTTCTCGGTTGGTCACTGCCCGCCCGGTAACCGCGGGAGTGTTGCCGGGATCGCGGGCGGCAGCGGCACGCCTCCGCCAACTGGCGGTGTGGTCTGGTCAGGCGCCAAAAGCGGTTTGCTCACGTTCGGCGGCAGAGGCGGGAGCGTGACCCGGCCCTCGTTCTTGAAGAAGCCGCCCGGTTCGCCCGCGTTCCCAGTCACAGACGGCACGATCGGAATCGCCGGCGCCACGTTGCCGCCCACTGTGGGGCGGTAAGGTGGCGGCTCCGGGATCGTCGCGCGACCGTCTGGCTTGAAGTAGTCCAGAGGGTTGTCGGCTTTCCCTGTGATAGACGGCACAAGCGGAATGCTGCTCGCGGGCCGGCGGTTCATCGGCGGAGGAAGCGTGACGCGGCCGTCAGGCTGGAAGTAGTCTGGCGTGCCCGCGGGTCCGGTGCCATAGGTCGGAACCGGGCGCGGCTCGCCGATAAGTAGTGTCCCGTTGGGCCGCAGCGCTCCGGGAAGTACGCGGGGAGAGGGCGCGAGGTCCGGGCCCATCGGGTTTCGCGGTTCGTTCATCTTCGGCAGTTCGTCCGGCAGCGGATCGCGCTTCTCCGCGAACGGCGGCAGATTGATCAGCGACGTAACGCCGCCCGCTTGCCCGATCGGGTGACCGCCGGCCGCGACTCCGCCGGCCGGGATCGGCTGTTCGCGCAACTTGATGGCCGCTTCGGTCCGCTCGCGAATGTGGTCCTTGGCCCGCTTCGACACCCACGGCGGCAACTGCCCCTCGCCGACCGACACGTTATTGTACTGCTGGATCGTTCCCTTCGCGAACTCGAACTGGGCCAGCGCGATGTTGTAGTCGGACACGGCCCGAATCTCGGCCGCGATCGCCGCTGCCAACTGCTGCTGTACGGTCAAGTCGTTGAGGAACTCGTTTGGGTCCAGGCCCGCGATTTCTTGCGCCTTGCGGATTCGCGCCACGTACCGCTGGAGCGACTCCCGCTCGGCCCGTCGCGGGGCGATCAGTGTGTGGGTCTCTATCAGGCGCCGGTACTGGAGAGTCAGGTACTCGACGGCCTTCAGCTCGGTGTCGCGGAGTTGGATGTAGCTCTTGGACATGTTCAACTGCGCCTGGCGCACCAGCGCGTTGGCGTCGCGGAACCCGAGCGGCATGTCGAGTCGCACACCCAGGGTCCAACTGTTGAATCGGTTATCGACGAGGTTACTGTACGCGTTCCCCGGAATGGTGTTGCCGTTCGTGCCGAACTCCTCGGCGCGGCCGTCGAGCTTCGTGCCGAGACCGGCCACGTCATACTGGGCGAAACCGCGCAGGTCGGGCTTACGCAGGTTCTTTTGCAGGAACAGGTCGAGTTGGCGGAACTTCACGTCCTGGCGTGCGAGCATCAGTTCCGGGCGGTACGCGATGGCGTCGTTGGCCGCTTCGTGGAAGTCCGGTTTGTACGGCGCAAGGTTCGGCTCATCGATGGGCACGAGCCGCGCCCCGTCGTCGCTGCGTAGCCCGAGCAGGCCGCGCAACTGGCGTTCGCTCTCGAGAACCTGTCCGCGAGCCTGGTACACTTGCCCGCGGAACCGCTCGAACTGGCCCTGTACCTGGTCGAGCCGCTGAGGCTTCAGCACACCGGCCTTCACCCGAAGGTCCGTATACCGGTATCCCTCGAACGCCTGCCTTAGACCCTCTTCCTGCGCGTAGAGGTTGTAGTAGGCCGAGTACAGGTTCCAGTACGCGGCCTCCACGTTCACCAGCATGTAGTTCACTTGCAGGTCGAAGTTGGCCCGCGTCTGATCGAGCCGGAGGCGAGAGATCAGGATGCCCTCAGTGCCGGCCCCGGTTGGCTGGACTCCCGTCAACAACAGGCTACCCGGGTGCGACGAGGTGATCTGGTTCACCTCTACCCCGAACAGCCGCAACAGCGGCTGTTCGACAGTGAGTTGCACACGCGGGGTATAGTTTGGGTTGATCAGTTGCGCCTGGCTGGCGTCGCTTTGCGAGAACTTCGAGTAGTCGGTGCTGAACGTGATCCCGGCCACGCCGCCTGTGGGCAGCGGCTTCGCCAGTGTGGTGCTGAACTGCGCTGCGTCGCGCGACTGCTGAAACGAGAGGAACTGGGCCGCGACCGGCTGATCGACCTTCTGCCACTGCATCGAGGTGATCCAGCGCGCGTCGAACTTGCTGAGCGACCGTTCGATTTCCGCGCTCGCAACAGCGGGGTCGATGGCGAACACGCGAACCGCGTCGCTGCCGCCGACGTTGCGCCCCGAGAACTGATCGAGGTTCTCGGTCTTGAAGCCGGGGTTGTTCGGCGACTGGCCGCCCACGTTACCTTGTTCGAGCGACAGCGCGACGCACTCACGGAGCGTCATGCGGCGCGGCGGGCGCACGAAGTCCGTGACGGTATTGACTGGCCCACCGAGCGTATCCATCTTGCCAGGCGTGATCGGGCCGTGCGGGTTCGTTTCGAGCGACTTTGGCAGCGCCAGGCTCGTGGCGTCCTTGTAGTCGGCGGGGTCCATGAAGAGCTGCTGTTTGCACCCGCTGGCGGCGGAAACAGTGAGCACTCCGGCGAGTGCGCTCTTGAACCATCGGCTCCGGCTCATGTGTGTTCCCCGCTCCCACCCTGAGATCCGCGACGGCCCACGCGAACCGTTCCGCCCGTGTGCACGAGCGGCCCCAGTCGATTCGGACAGGCATCCTCATCAACCAATCGGCGGTACCGGCGGAAGTATTTAGCCAGTCTGTCGGTCGAATCCGAGATTTTCTCCTCTTCGGGTCAAGTTCCGGGGAGTGCCGCGAGATGGCGCAAGTCCGCGAGGAAGGTGAATGGGGCGGGGTGGCGCGTGCTGGTAGTTCTGGGCGACAGCGCGCTTGAGGTAGACCGCCCTTCGCGGTAGTCTGAAGACGTTAGTCCGTCACATCAACACTCTCGTAACGGAGCGCGCCGTGGATCAGCCAGTTAGCAACGAACTGAAGCAGAGCCGGATGACCGAGTTTATGAAACTGTTACCGCTCACGCTCGAACTGGCCGGGTTGCCGAAAGCGGATCCGGCCCGGCCGTTCATCGCAGACCAGATTGAGGGCCGGGTGATGAGCGTTCGCACCGCGTTCAAGGCCGCTCGCGCGCTGCTCAAGGAAGTGGGTGAGGGGATTCAGTAAGGATGAAAGGATGACAAGAACACCTCTTGTTCCTTTCATCCTTCATCCTTTCAATCATCGAGGGCCGTATCCTCCGCGACCGGTGCGCTGGCGGTGCGGCCCATGATCGCGGTCGCGGTGGCGAACGTGCGGCAGAACGCCATCGTGAGAAGGACGTGGTTGGCGCCGCGTGCCGCCAGAAGCTCGCGGGTCGCCCCGCTTACCAGGGCGTGTGGCGGTGCGCCCGTTTCGCAGATGATTTCCACGTCGGTCCAGTTCATTCCGCGTTTCCAGGTCGTGCCGAGCGCGCGAAACACCGCCTCCTTCGCTGCCCACAGTGCCGTGAACTGTTCAGTGGTCTGCTTCTTGGCGTTGCAGAACCGCACTTCGCGGTCCGTGTACACCTGCCGCAGGAACGCGTCCGCGTGTTCGTCGAGCAACTGCCGCACCCGCACGCACTCCATGACCTGAGTGCCGAGTCCGAGTATTTCCATTGGTGTACTTCCAGGCTGAGCTTCGCACGGTGACGGTGCGCGGGTAGTATTTTCATGAGCCGCTCGCGGCTTCGCGAGTCGCTGTGCCGTAACGCTTGCGAAGCCGCGAGTGGCTTCACCCCTTGTGGGGTAGGTTGTCGTTGTATTCCCCGGAAGGACTGGCCATGTCTGCGTTCGACGACCTGCTCTCCGACTTGACCGACGCGCAGCGGACCGCGACGACCCACAACGAAGGTCCGCTACTCATTCTCGCGGGCGCCGGGAGTGGGAAGACTCGCGTCATCACGCGTCGGGTCGCGTATTTGCTGCGAACCGGCGTGCGAGCGAACAACATCCTGGCGATCACGTTCACGAACAAGGCCGCTGGCGAGATGAAGACCCGCGTCGAGAAACTCGCACCGGGCAACAAGGTGTGGGTGAGTACCTTTCACAGCCTCGGCGCGCGCCTGCTACGCCAGTACGCTGACCGCCTCGGTTACGACCGCAACTTCACCATCTACGACATGGACGACCGCAACAAACTGGTGAAGGACGCGCTCGAAGCGTCGGGCATCGACAACGTGAAGTTCAGCCCGGAACGCATCGGGGGTGCGATCAGCAAGGCGAAGAACCAACTGATCACGGCACCAGCGTACGCGCGCACCGCGACGGACTTCTTCCAGCAGACCGTAGCCGCGGTGTACCCACTGTACGAGAAGCGGCTGCGCAACGCGAACGCGATGGACTTCGACGACCTGCTCTACCTCCCCGCGATGAAGTTGCGCGAGAACGAGGAGTTCCGCGCCGAACTCGACGCGCGGTTCCGCTACGTGCTGATCGACGAGTACCAGGACACGAACTCTGCGCAATACCAGATCGTGAAGCAACTGAGCCGCGACTACCCGAATCTCTGCGTGGTCGGGGATCCCGATCAATCGATCTACCGCTGGCGTGGGTCGGACATCAAAATCATCCTCGACTTTGAGCGCGACTTCCCCAATTCGCGCACCATCACGCTGAGCCAGAACTACCGTAGCACGAAGGCCATCATCCACGCGGCCAGTGCGCTCATCGACCACAACAAGCAACGCAAGAAGAAGGATCTCGTTACCGACAACCCGCAGGGCGAACCAGTAAGCGTGGTCACGTTCGACAACGGTCTCAACGAGGCCGAGGGCATAGTGCTCCGCATCAAGGAAGCCGTGAAAGCCGGCAAGTTCAAGTACCGCGACCACGCGATCTTCATGCGGATCAATGCGCTTACCCGGTCGCTCGAAAGCGCGTTCGTGAAGCATGGCGTGCCGTTCCAGATCGTGAAGGGGCTGGCGTTCTTCGAGCGAAAAGAGAACCGCGACGTGCTCGCGTACCTGCGGTTGCTCGCGAACCCGCAAGACAGCGTGAGTTTCCTGCGCGTCGTGAACGAACCGGTGCGCGGCATCGGGAAGGTGTCGCTCGAAAAGCTCCAGTCGTTCGCGGCGGATCAGGAAATCGGTCTCTTGGTCGCGGCGGGCCAAGTTGCACGCATCACGGAGATCAAAGGAAAGGCCGCCACCGGGCTGAGGGACTTCCACAAGATGATGTCCGAACTGCGCTCGCGGCTCGATTTGCCGCCGCACGAACTCGTTCAGCTCGTGTTGGAGAAATCCGGGTACGCGACGATGCTACGCGACTCGACCGATGACGAGGACGCGGACCGGCTCATGAACGTGGAAGACCTCGTCACCGCCGCGAAGCAGTTCTGGGACGAGGACAACACTCGCACCATCACGGATTTCCTCGAACAGATCACGCTCGCGTCGGACGTGGATGGCTGGGACGAGCAAGCCGAACACGTTTCCGTAATGACGCTGCACGCGAGCAAGGGCCTGGAGTTCCCCGTGGTGTACGTGCTCGCCGTGGAGCAGGGGTTGCTGCCGCATGAGCGGAGTTTGTCCAATGACGAAGAGGTTGAAGAGGAACGCCGGCTGTGCTTTGTGGGCATGACGCGTGCGATGAAGGAACTCTATCTGTGCAACGCGCGGATGCGTGAGTTCCGTGGTCAGTTGAACTACTGCATCGTGAGCCAGTTCATTCAAGAGTTGCCGCGCGACGTGCAGATCATCGACCCGTCGATGTCGCGTAACGTCGCGCGCACGGCGGCGGACGAGTGGCGCGTGAAGTCGAGTTACGCGTCGAAGGACTGGGCCGACACCGGTGCGCGGCCGTTCATCCCGCCGGTGCGGAAGCCGAACCCCGACCTGAAGCCGACCATCCCGGACGCACCGGATACCGGCCTCGCGGTCGGCGTGTTGGTGCAGCACGAAGAGTTCGGCCTCGGGAGCGTGACTGACGTGAGCGGCTACGGCGCGCTCAGGCGCGTGAAGGTGCGATTCCCGGCACACGGAGAGAAGATATTCGCCGGCGACAAGATTAAACTGAAGGTGGTCGGCCGGAGGAAAACGGGAGGGTGAGTCATGCGAATCACTGTTCTCTGCGGCGCGTGCGCGGCGCTGGTCGGGTGCGTGAACTCTGATGCTCTGGCGGCGCCGGAGCTCGCGCCGATGCCGCACGCGATTCCCGACAACCCGCGCTGGCGGGCGCGGCAGGAGAGTTTTCGGAACGGCAAAGACCTCGTACTCCGCGGGCTGGCGCGCGGTGAGATCAAGGCGGGCGATCCGATCGAACCACTCATCAAACTGCACGCGGATTACACCGTGCTGAAGCACGGCGAGTTTGTCATTCTGACCCTGGACAATGGGTACGGCGATACTCGACTTGTCGCCAAAGGCGGGAAGTTGGTTCTGGCCCGCACGAGTAGTTGCATCTACCGCGACGAATTCTTTAGGGACATGACCGGGAAGGAGTGGGAAGATTCATTCAACGCATACAATGCGGCGCTTCAGGAACAGAACGCTCGCAGGGCTGCGGCAATGGACGGCACGATTCCGCCACCGCGCGAGGTTACGAAGCCGGTTCCGTGAGCCGGGCGCGAAATGCGCGCGTAAGCCCGTGCCCGTCGCGGGGTAGTCCCTACACTTCTAACGACCGCGCGGGCGCGCGGTTCGGTTCCCGTCTCGACAACTCGGAGAAGTTGCTATGCCCCGTTTGCTGATCGCGCTCAGCCTTGTCGCCGCGCTCGCGCTCACGAGCAGCGCCGCGGACACGAAGTACACGCTCACCGGCGATAACACGAAGGTCACGTTCGTCGGCAAGAAGCCGGACGGCAAGCACACCGGCGGGTTCGGCAAGCTCGCCGGCACCGCGACCGTCACCGACGGCGACCTCGCCAAGACCAAGATCGAGGTGGACATCGACACCGACTCGATTTTCGCCGACGACGCCAAACTTGCCACCCACCTCAAGAACGCGGACTTCTTCGACGTGAAGAATCAGCCGAAGGCCACGTTCAAATCGACGAAGGTCGAGAAGGGCGAGAAGGGCTACACCATCACCGGTGACCTCACTCTGCTTGGCAAAACCAAGCCGGTCACGTTCCCCGCGACCATCACCGACAAGGACGGCAAGATCGTGGTCGTCGCGTCGTTCAGCATCGACCGCACGCAGTGGGGCATGATTTACGGCAAGGGCAAGATCGACGACAAGGTCGAGTTGGGCCTCAACGTCACGCTGGTGAAGAGGTAGTTTTGTATGGTCTTGAGCCGCTCGCGGCTTCGCACACCTGCGACGCCGCAAGCGGCGGAAGATAGAAGCACGTCATGCCTCCCCCGCCGCCACTCAAGGACATTCTCGAAGCGCTGCACCAGTGCGTGTTGCCGGGCGCGGGCGTGGCCGCGTTTGTGTTCTGCGTATTCCTCGTAGCAGGGCGCTGGGCCGCGGCGCTCGGGTCCGCGATCGCGGTCGCGTTTGCGTTCATGGCCGCGAACTTCGCGCCCCCGAACCTGACACCCGAAGACCCGAAGCCGACCTGGGATAACACATCGCGCCTGGTTTTGTGGAAGCCCGTCGATGCACCGAAGCCGGCCGCGGCGTCACTCGATGAGGACGTGCCGAAGCCACCGCTGGCATCTCCGTGCGAACACTGGTTGCCGCGCGCGGCGATCGTGTTGTTGATTGTTGGGTTGCTCACGCGGTGGCTCGGAATGGCCGCGGGCCGCGCGATACCCGAACGCGCGTGGTGGACCGCGAACCTTCTTGTGTGGCTACCTCGTGCCGGCGCGGTGTACGTCGTGTGTGCGTGGCTCGTCATGGGTCACGCCGCGTCAAAGCCCGAGTGGTCGTCACTTCGGTGGGAACTCGCCTTCGCAATGATTCTTGTGTGGCTCTTACTGGACGGCCTTGCGCGAGGCGGTGCGAGCGCGGAAGTGTCCGTATATCTGTGCGCGATGTTCTACGCGGGCGCGGCGGTTCTGCTGTACTCGCACAACGCGAAGTTCATGGAACTCGCGGTGGTGATCGGCTCCGCCATGTCCGGGATTGCGGTTGCGGCCGGTGTGGTGCAGGTGCGTGAAGTCGGCGCGAAACTCAGTGCGAGTGGCGCCATCCCGGTTGCGGTCGCGTTCCTGCCGGGACTGCTCCTCGGCACGCGCCCGTCGCACGCCGACAATAAAGTTCCCGCGATCTCGTTCTGGCTCGTGACACTCGCGCCCTTGGTTCTCGCACCGTTCCTGATTCCGCGAGTCAGCCGTCAAAACCGGTGGCTGCTGTTCGCTCTTCGCGCCGCGCTCGTGATGCTGCCCCTCGTGATCGCGGTGATCCTTGCTGGGCAGTACGAGAAACTTCCTTACGAGGAAGAGCCGGAGTGGTAACGCTCCCGCGACTTCCCCATACACTACCGGCACCACAACAGTACGTTCTTCCCCGGTGCCGAATCATGTTCAGCTTGTCTGCGTTCGCCGATGAGATTTCGCACGACCCGCGTGAGCAGGTAGCGGCGCTGAAGGCCAGTCGCGTCCGGTTCATCGAGTTTCGGTCGATCCACAAGACCAATTGCCTCCTGCTCTCGGGCGAACAGATTCGCGAGTTCAAGAAACTCCTCGATGGTGAGGGTATCGGGCTGTCCGCGATCGGCTCGCCCGTCGGCAAGGTCGCCATCGACTCCGACTTTAACGCACACCTCGACAAGTTCAAGCGCGCCATTGAATTGTGCGGTGTGTTTGGCACGCGAGGCATCCGCATCTTCAGTTACTACCCGCCCGGTAACGACCCGAACTTCGACCCGGCCAACTGGCCCCAATATCGCGAGGAAGTGATCAGGCGCATGGGGGCGAAGGCCGACATCGCGGCGAAGAACAACGTGGTGCTGTTCCACGAGAACGAACACCGCATTTATGGGGACTCGCCGGAGCGCGTCGCGGACGTGTTGAGCACCGTCAATAGTCTGGCGCTACGTGCCGCTTACGACGCGGCCAACTACACCTATGGCAACTTCGACCCAGTCGCGGGTTGGGAGAAGACCAAAGCGTACACTTCGCACTTCCACATCAAGGACTGGAAACGCGGGGGCCACGCGGCCGGTCACGAATATGGCGTGATCGCGGGCACTGGCGATGGGAACATCGCGTACAGCATCAAGGACGCGATCGCGATGGGGTACAAGGGCTTCGCGACGATGGAGCCACACCTCCGCGGTGGTGGCCCGACGGGTGGTATTACTGGCCCCGACCTGTTCCCGTACGCGGTCGAAGCCTTTCGCAACATCCTCCGCGACTGCGGCGGGACCGAAGCGTAAGCGGTTCACCACATGCTGACCGTTCACCTTCGCATTAACGATGCCGCGACGAACCGGCCCACGCCGGTGCGAGTACGTGTCACCGGTCCCGACGGTACTCACTACGCGCCGCTTGGCCGCTCCGCGGAGTTTCCCGCCGGGCGCAACGAGGACGTCGGCGGTCACCTACGCGTCGGGCGCGAACGCTGGTTCTACATCGATGGCGCGTGTGAGATGCCGTTACCGGCCGGGGTGCCGCTTCGCGTACAAACCGCGAAGGGACCCGAGTGGACCCCCCTTGATGCAACCGTGACACTCGGTGCCGGGCAGATCTCCTTACGGTTCACGATCACACGCTGGAACGATTCGTACGCGGACGGCTGGGTGAGAGTCGATACACGATGTCACTTCATCAATTCACACGCGGCACTTCTTGAGGCGCAAGCCGAAGACCTGGACGCCGTGAACGTACTCGCGACACCGATTCCCGTTCTCACAATGGACGCGAACACGTACACCAGTACGCCTAACCTGTTCGCTTTCAGTGGTCAGGTTTCCGCGCTCGAACGCAATGGGCACGCGGTGTTCGTGAACACCTTCAACTCGCACCCGGTGTTAGGGAAGGTGGCGCTGCTGAACTCGCACCGCCCGGTGTTCCCGCTCACGTTCGGCGGCGAAGAGTCCGACGACTGGGGAGTGTGCGACTGGTGCGACCAGTGTCACCGCAAAGGTGGCTTGGTGGTGTGGGTCGATGCGTTCGAGTCCACCGGTGGCGCGACCGGTGGTGAGGCACTCGTCGCCGCTATTCTGGGGAAGATCGACGCGATCGAGGTGTGCGCGCGACCGCGCAAGACGCCGCTGATGCCGTGGGTGTACCGTCTGTGGAACGCGGGCGTGCGGGTGCCGCTCGTCGGCGCGAGCGGCAAGGACTCGAACGCCGTACAGATGGGCGCGATGCGGACGTATGCGAGGCGTGCGGAACCTCCCCCCCCGGCCCCCTTCCCTTCAGGGAAGGGGGCCGG
>SXID01000087.1 GCA_005772955.1 Planctomycetia bacterium | reverse complement strand
GCGACGGGAAGTGAGAGCGAGTAAGCTATCGCCAAGGTAGTTCAACCAAGTGAGGTGCGACGTGCAACGGATCACACGCGAGCAAGCCAAGAAGTACGCGTTCAACTGGCAGGACGAACCGCTGCTGCGCGTGAAGCCGGGCGAGTCGTTCGAGATCGAGACCTACGACGCCAGCACCGGCTACTTCAAGACGCCGGAAGACAAAGCGATTCCGGGCAGGCGGCCCGGGTTCGACCGCACACCGCCGCACGCGAACCCCATCGGCGGGCCGGTGTTCCTCGAAGGCGCGGAACGCGGCGACGCGCTCGTCATCACCATCGAAGACATCGTCGTCGATGATTACTCGTGGGTCGCCATCGGGCCGCGCCGCGGGCCGCTCGGCGAATCGACGCGGTGGCCGGAGTTGTCAGGCGATTACACCACGAAGATCTTCAAGCACACCGACGGTCCGAGCGGCACCACGCGCGACGGCACGCTGCACTTCAGCGACAAGATTCAGTGGCCGATCACGCCGTTCGTTGGCACGCTCGGCGTTTGTCCGGATCGTGAAGTGGTGACCAGCCTCGACGGGCAAGGGCCGTGGGGCGGGAACATCGACGTCCGCGACGCGACCGTCGGTAACCGTATTTATGTGCCGGTGTATCACCCCGGCGCGCTGTTCTACCTGGGCGACGTTCACGCGAGCCAGGGCGACACCGAGTTCACCGGCACCGCGGCCGAGACGAAAGCCACCGTTCGCGTGAAACTCGACATCGTGAAGAAGAAACGCATCCCGTGGATGCGGATCGAGAAGCCGGAGAGCATCGTGTCGGTGTTCGCGGACAAGCCGCTGGAGTGCGCCGTCGAGACCGCGACGTTCAACCTGATGGACTGGCTCATCACGGAATACGGGTTCACGCCGACGGACGCGTACTGCCTCGTCAGCACGTGCCCGGATTTCCGCATCAACGTGTACCAGATGTGCAAGATCGCAAAGCTGATGTACGTAGCGGGCGCGGAGATCCCCAAGAAGTACCTGGGCGCGTGACCGGCGCACGTCGTTATCGGTTCATGGTCGGTCCGCGGTGATCGTCGCCTTCATCCCCGCGGCTACTTCCTTGTGCCGGTACGCCCAGACACGCTTGTCCCGGAAACTGAACAGAACCACCACATTGTGCTCTGGGTCGAAGTCCATGGCGCCGAGCCACGGGTTCCCCGGTCCGTTCGCGGCCTTCAGGTCGGTCCACGTGTTCGTTCGCACGTCGTAGCTCCACGTGATCGCGTCGTCTGGGCCGCCGAACTGCGTCGCCTTCTTTCCACTGTGAAGCAGCAGCACCTTCTGGAACGGGTCGTACACCAACCCCGCGCCCGATACACCCTGCGGTTGCACTTCCGGTTGCATGTCCTTCCAGGTGTTCTTCGTTGGGTCGTAGACCCATGTTTGCGGCGGGCGGTTCTCGAACGGCGGAATGTACAACACGAGCAACCCCGCGTCCTGATCGACTGCTGCCGTGGTATGCGCCATGCCGGTGTGCCGCGGGTACTCGCCGTCCGGCTTCGTAAGCTTCTTCCACGCGGAATCGCCGTGCGGGTTCTCGCTTCGCAGGTCGAGCGCCCAGAAATCCTTCGTCTTGAAGGTCGGGTGTGTGAACTTGATCGGGAACAGCAGTCCGTGCTTCCAGTCGCACGCGAGCCGCGTGGTTACCTCACCATACGGCGCTTCGTGGAACGCCGCGGCGCGAAAGCGGTCGGTCGCGAGGTCGTAACTACAGAACTTCGCGGACGGCGAGCGCGAGTAGTATTCGACCATGCCGAGTTGGTTGCCCGTGCCGCCGATGCCGTGACGAATCCACGCCGCTTTCAGCCACGGATCCCACGTGCGGCCCACGGTGCAGCCGTTGCCCGGTCGCGTGTCGCCCCACCCAGCCATCAGTTCAATGGGCCGGCGTTGGATGAATTGTTCCGTGCCGAGGTCGAACGCGGTGAGTTCGTTGTTGTAAGGTCCGGTGCAGCCGCCGTACCGGAAGAACATGCGGTTGGACGGGTCGTAATTCCAGCCGATCTCGCCCCACCCCTGCGCCTGAACCGTGATCTTTAGATCCACCCACTTGTTCACCGGGAAGTCCGCGCCGAACCGCTCGTTGCGCGGCTGGTAAGTGAGTGTCGGAATTCCCGCGTCGCTCCTTCGGAATGCGGCAGCGGCGGTGATCGCGTCCTTCGTGCCGATTTGCTCCAGACCGTCGGCCGCGGCGGCGCGCACGAGCCGCGCCTCGGTCCTGTCTTCGGAAAGCGCCTTCAGCCGCGCTTCCGCGTTGATGCCGCCGACGCGACCGAGTGCCAGCGCGACCGCGTGCCGGCGGTGAAGACTCTTGTCGGCGTCGGTTGCGTGGAGCACGTCGAGCGCGTCCGCGGTGCCGATGTGTCCGAGCGCCTTCGCGGCGCGGAACGTGAGCGACGCCGATTGCACTTCGGCCTTCAGCAGAAGCTTGTGAAGCGTTTCGACCGCTTTCGGGCCGCCGATGATCGCGAGCGCATCGATGGCGTCGCGATCGCCTTTTTCGGCGAGCGGAATGATGAGCTCGAGCGCCTCGCGACCGGCCTTGCGTGCGGTGACGAGGCACAGCGTTTGTTCGACGAGGTACGGCCCGGTGAGCGTGACGAGTTCCTCACCCCAGTAGCTCTCTTCCAGTCCGCGAACGATAAACGGGCGCAGCGCTTTCGGCATCAGTTCCTTCACCGCGGCGCGGACGCGATCTCCGCCGCTCGTCGCGAGGTTCCGCTGCACCATGCCGGGGTACCAGAACTGCTGAAGCTTCGTGCCGGTGAGTTCGATGAGCGCGTCGGTGGCTTCCGCGTGACCCAGTCGCGACCACAGCGCGAGCGTGTCCGCGCGCCACACCATCTCTTCCCACCCGCTCTGCTTTTCGAGTTTGGGAAGCTCTTCGAGTATCTTCGCGATGGCCGCCTTGCGGTCGGCCGCGTCTTTGGGCGCCGGTGGAATCGGTTTCCACACCCGTGTGGCGTTCTCCTTCGCGAGCACGAAAAGGAATTGTTGCCGCACCTGCCGTACCGCCGCGCTCCTGTCGGACTCAGACTTCACCAGTGCCTTCCCCGCGAGTTCTTTGTCTTGACCGAGCAGCACGCGAAGCGCCGCGGCCCGCACGCGCGGATACGGCGAATCGAGTAGCGGAAGGAGATCGACCTTCGGCGGGAATGCCTTAGCCAAACTGACGCGGCCCTTCAGCGCAGGCGCGACACGCTCTTCGCGCCCCAATGGGATATCGGTGAGGAGCGTGTCGAGTGCCTGTGCCGCCGCGAGCGCGGTCGCGGGTTGCTTGCTCGCGAGCGCTTCGGTCAGTGGCGGAATGGCTCGTGCGTCGCGTGACCAGCCGAGTTCCCACGCGGCATGGGTGTCGCCCTTCGCCAGCGCCGCGACCAACTCCTTGAGCTTCGGGTGTTCACGGTGAACCACGACAACGTCGTTCGTGATGACCCAGGTGAGTTTCCACTGCTTGCACGCGTCGTCGAGTGTGTTCCGGTAGCCGAGGCCGCCGACCCACGCGCGGCCCGCGAGCGTTTCGGGAATCGCCCACCGGATGTCTTCGCACCCCGCGAGGACCGGCAGCAAGTCGTGCGGCGAGTACCACGCCTGTTCCAGCGGAGCGGGGGCGGGCGGTTGGGCGGGTGCGAGCGCGACGACGAGTACGAGTGCGTTCACGATGGGACTCCGCGGTGGAGGTCGGGCCGGCATTCTACCCGCCCGCGGTTCGAGATGCTTCTCACTTCACGTCGACCAGAGGTTCTTGCGCGTTCGGCGTGCGCCAGGATTTTCAGGCGTCGGTGGCGGTGGTCAAATCGCGTTACCCCAGTCCTCATTGGTGTTCAAGCGGTTTATCTTGTCTGGTCGATGACATTTCGTGATTTTTACCCCAGTC
>SXID01000086.1 GCA_005772955.1 Planctomycetia bacterium | reverse complement strand
GTCGCCAAACGCCACGGAAACGGGCCTGGTGCCGGTGGCGAAGTCCTGCTTGGCGGCGAAGGTGGGCGTGGTCGCGCCCACCGCCGTCGTGTTCAGCAACACCGACACCGTGCCCGCACCGTAGTTCGCGGTGGCGAGGTCGAGCAACCCGTCACCGTTCACGTCGCCAAACGCCACGGAAACGGGCCTGGTGCCGGTGGCGAAGTCCTGCTTGGCGGCGAAGGTGGGCGTGGTCGCGCCCGCCGCCGTCGTGTTCAGCAGCACCGACACCGTGGCCGAATCGAAGTTCGAGACGGCGAGGTCGAGACGCCCGTCACCGTTCACATCGCCAAACGCCACGGAAATGGGACTGCCGCCAGTGGCGAAGTCCTGCTTGGCGGCGAAGGTGGGCGTGGTCGCGCCCGCCGTCGTCGTGTTCAGCAGCACCGACACCGTGTTCGAGCCCGAGTTCGCGATGGCGAGGTCGAGACGCCCGTCACCGTTCACATCGCCAAACGCCACGGAAAAGGGACTGGTGCCGGTGGTGAAGGTCTGCTGGGTGGCGAAGGTGGCCTGCTGCAGTGGGTTCGACAGGCTGACCGTGAACGTCCGATCCGCTTGCACCGTCGTGTTGCCGATGATGGGCACGCTGATCGTCTTGGTGGTCTCGTTGGCGGCGAACGTCAGCGTCCCCGTGGTCGACTGGTAATCGACCCCCGCCACAGCAGTCCCGTTCACCGTGCCGAAATCCACCTGGGTCGACGATGCGAGTTCGCCCGTGTCGCCCGCGCGGGTCACCACGAACACCATGTTCGTCGTCCCGCTGTTCCCCTCCGCGAACGGCACCGGGTCGGCAATCGACAGCGTCACCGTTGGGACCACGCGGTCCTCCAGGGACTCCAACCCCAACTTGGCCCGCGGACGCGTGCGTCCCGAACCCGCCACCAGATCAATCGACTTATTCGCCTTGGAACCCTGACGCGGACGACTCATAGGTTAACCACTTTGCATTGAGGGAGTTAGGGAGAACGATCCACTGACACTTCAAACGACTCTACACGGTTGGAGTAGGAGAGTCGAACTCGAAATATGGGGAGGTTGGTGAATTTGAGGAAATGTCGAAAGTCAAAGCAGAAACGCCACTTGCGACTGCTCGCAAGTGGCGTTTGAGTGGAGGCGCGGGGAATCGAACCCCGGTCCCGAGGCGCTTCCGCGCCGGCATCTACGTGTGTAGCCCCTCTATGCTCGCGATACACCGACTTGCGAAGGTTACCGCGTGTTTGTTGGACCGGTTTCCGAAGGGCGGGACTCCGGGACAACTATCGGCCAGATTTTTTTAGCAGGAACGGCCGCCGAGCCGGATTGGGTGGTGTCCCCTCTCCTCGAGTTCCCGCGAGCCTGACTTGCGTCCGAACTGGCACCTCTCAGGCGAAGAGGCCAGAACGGCTCGCGGGTCTTACGCCGCGAGGGAGTACTGCGGTTCAGCAGTTAAATTTTGATCGGCTTTTTACGTGGCCAGCTGATCAACCACGACACGCCACCGAACACTTCCGACACCCGGTCGATACCAGATCGCCCCCCTGAAGTACCTACTCCTTCGATAGGCTTCGTTATTATACGATTCACCCCGGTGGAAAAAAGTTCGCTTTGCCCGACCTGTTCTCAACTGGAGCCTTCATTCATGTTCTGCGCCCCTCTCCTGCTCGCGCTCGTCGCCGCCGATCCAGCCCCCCAGACTTTTCCCTTATGGCCCGGAAAGGCACCGCACGCGGTCGGTGATTCCGCAACCGACAAACCGGAACTGACCGCGTACCGGCCCGAGAAGCCCAACGGCACCGCGGTTGTCATTTGCCCCGGTGGCGGCTACGGCGGGTTGGCAATGGATCACGAGGGCAAGCAGGTCGGTGAATTCTTCGCCAAACTCGGCGTGACCGCGTTCGTGCTGAAGTACCGGCTCGCGAACAAGGAGCGGCCCGGCCCGCTCGGCGCCGCGCCGCTCGGCGACGTGCAGCGGGCGATCCGGCTCGTGCGCGCGAAGGCAAAGGATTACGACCTCGACCCGAAGCGCGTGGGCATCATGGGCTTTTCCGCGGGCGGGCACCTCGCCAGCACTGCCGCCACGCACTTCGACGCCGGGTTGCTCAAGGACGGTGACGCGATCGACAAGCAGAGCTGCCGGCCGGACTTCGCGATCCTCGCATACCCGGTCATCACAATGGAAGCGGGCGTGACGCACGGCGGCACGCGGAACAACCTGCTCGGCGCGAACCCGGACGCGAAACTGGTCGAACTGTACTCGAACGAGAAGCAGGTGACGAAGGAGACACCGCCGGTGTTCCTGTTCCACACGAGCGCGGATACCGCCGTGGTGCCGGAGAACGCGGTGCGGTTCTACCTCGCGTGCAAGAAGTCCGGCGTGCCGGTGGAAATGCACATTTATGAGAAGGGGCGCCACGGCGTCGGCCTGGGACGCGACCCGAAGTGGACCGGCGGCGAGAAGTCCGTCGAGACGTGGCCCGACCGACTAACCGACTGGATGAAGGCCCGCGACCTCCTGAGCAAGTGAGTCGGCCGCTTGCGGCTTCGCGGGGTGCTACTTGAGCACCTCCGCAAACCATGGGCGGAGGTGCCGGTCGGCCAGTTCGCGGCTGAACCGCGACGCGGCCGGGCGCAGTATGTGGTGCCCGTCGGCGAAGTCATCTTCCGCGTAATTAGTCGGCGCGCCGAATACGGGGCAGCCCAACTCCTCGGACAGCATCCGGGTGAACGCGGTCAGCGCCGCCCGAGACTCCGGCGAGTACCAACTCTGGAATACCGGCGACTCGGGCGTGAAGAAGAACGCCACCCGAACGCCGCGCTCGCGGCAGTCGGCCACAAGCCCACGGTACGCTTCCTCTGTAGCGGCACTCACGCGCAGCGCGCCGAGCGGGTTCCCATATGTCCGGTGCATCTTCGCTCGCTTGCGTTCGCGCAACTCGTCGGTCGCCTTCCCGGACGGGTAGCCGCTGAATCCGCACTGGTCCGTCATGTACGACAGGTGGCCGACGCGGAGCGACCAAGGCAACGCTTCGGGGGCGAACCGGGCAACGTGTGCGCCGCGATAAGTGGACCACGGGTCGAGGCGGGCCACAGCCCACCGCCGGCGCAGCGCCGCCGGGTCGTCGAGGTAGGGGGTCAGCCATCGCACGTCCCCGTCGGTGAGTTGAGCCGAAGAGTCGCGGAAGTGCGAGTCGGCCGAGGCGGGCACCTCCAGGAAGCCGGGGAACACCTCGACGAACACCGCGTCTGGCCGGACGCCCGCGTCGTGCAGACGCCAGAGGATCAGTCGCAGATGCAGCGGCCGGATACCGGATTGCCCGAAGTTGAACACAAGCGGCGCGCCGGGTTCGTCTGGAAATTCCATCGCGACTGCGTCGATCGCGTTCTGTGTGCGAGACGTGCCCAGCGCCAGCACAAGCGGTCGGTTGGGGTGCGCCCGCTGTTGGGCGCGGAGCCGAACCAGTCGGGAGCCGTACTCCGGGTCGCGCACCTGCGGTAGCACCGTTTCGACCGCCGCCGAGAAAATCGCGGTCACCAGCACGAATGCAATCGCGCCCCACGCGAGCGACCGCCGGGCGCGCCCCCGCGTGGAAGCACCACGGCCGTTCGCAACACTCATGATCACGGCTTTTCGCAATCGCGGGAACAGTCGCGAGTGGGTTAACGGAGCACCGCCGGTTGACTGGTTCACGGGTTCCCTCCGGTCGCGGGAAACGTCGTGCCAACAGCCCGGCCAAGCCGCGCGGTGAATGGCCCCGCGCCGACGCGTGACAGGTGAAACCCGTCGGCAAGTTGATCGTCGTTCACCCAGTCGCGCGCGTCGATAACCGGAACTCCCAGATCACGCACGAGGCCCGCCAGATGGGCGCGAGCGGACTTCTCAACCTCAGTCGGATACCAACTCTGAAACTCACCCGACTCCGGGAGGTACAGGAACCCGACCCGCGAGCCGTTCGCACGAGCAACCGCGACCGCTTCGCGCAGCGCCCGATCCGAACGCGGGTCGATCGCGTGCCCGTCGAACCGGTCGCGGACATCCTCGCGGTTGTGCTCGATCAGAACCCGTCGGGTGGTCGCGTCGTCGGGTTGCACGTCCAGCCCAGGCACCCAGCCCCACCGGTCCAGACCGACCCACCCCCAGTTCCGCGCACCGTACTTCGACACCCACTCCGGTGCGGCCTGAATCATCCACCGCTCGCGGTTCTCGGCAAACACGTTGAGCCGTGCCGACCGCATCCGCCGCTCCGTGTCTGAGGGGCCCGGGAAGTAATCGCGAACCACGGGACGGTCGTCCCAGCGCAGTCGGCGCGGGTCGAGGCGCGCCGGGTCGCCGTACCGCCCCTCCTGACGGAGGAGTAGCGGCCAGTACTCGATCAGCACGACCGACGGGCGGAACCCATCAGCGAACAGCCGGCGCACGACGATCAGTTCCTGAATCGGCCCGCCGCCGTATGTGCCCATGTTGAATAGCAGCGGGTCGTGCCGCGCGCCGGGGCGCACCGCTTCCCATGCGTCGGGCTTCACTCCCATGCTGGTCCGCGAACTGCCAATCACGACCACGAGCGGCCGATCTGGGTGATCGGCGACACGGGCGCGAAGCTGGCGAGCCCGGCGACCGTATTCCGGGTCGCGCAGTCGCGGCCACGCTACCTCGGTTGCCAGCACCGCGCCCGCGTGCAGTAGCAATGCGCCCGCCACGAACCAAAACAGCACAGCACGCGCACGCCGACCGTGAGCGACTCGCGACGCCGCGCGGGGCGAGGGGGACATGCTGAGAAAACCAACCAGATTGAGGCGCGTGTAACGAGCCGCGACCGCAAGGGAGCGGTTTACGCGGGCCGCTCCCTTGCGGTCGCGGCTCGTTGAGGCGCCCGGGGTCGGTGCGCTCACGGCTTCCCTCCTGGCAGCGAACGAAGCCATGGACCAAGCGATTCTCGCAAGAGACGTTCGGTGAACACGGCGGCGCCGGAACCGGTCAGGTGATGGCCGTCGCCGATGAGTTGGTCCGAGAGCCATTCGCGGGCATCGAAGAACGGCACGCCGAATTCGTTCGCGAGTGCGTTCACAAGTGGCGCGATCCGCGCCCGGCCCGGCTCGGCGTACCAACTGCGGAACTCGGTCGATTCGGGCGTGATGAGGAGTGCCGCGCGGATGCCAGAAGCGCGACACGTTTCGAGCGAGTCGCGCAGACCCTTCGAGCCGCTCCCGCCCGGCCGGTAGTCAGCCCAGCACTCGGCGTACTGCTTGCGAGTCAGCTCGCGGAGCCGTGCACGTTGGTCCTCTGGCACCTCGGGGACTCGCACAAAGCCGTGCGAATCCGTTTCGTGGCCCGCACCGAGCCGGTACCGCAAGGTGGAGAGACCAGGCGCGTACCTGTCGAGCATCTGAATGCGGTATTCGTGCCACGGCATGAGCCACCCACGCGAACCGTGTGCGACCGGCGTGTCGGCTGGCAGGCCAAGTTCGCGCACAAGGAGCAATTCGTCCGGGCGCAATCGGATCGGATTGAGCCACTTCGTTTCGGGCGGAGACGAAGTTTGCGCCGCGAGAAACGCCGGGTGAACCTCGATGACGACCGCATCCGGCTTCACACCTTCTTTGACCAACCGGCGGAGGTACACCGCGGTGGTGACGGGTCCGGCACCGGCGTGCGCGAAGTTGAACGCCTCCACCGACCCGCCGAGATCGCGCTCGAGCGCGGTGCCAACCGCACCGGCGTCGATCGCGTCGAACGTGCGCGAACTGCCGAGGAAGAGCAGCGTGGCCGGTCGGGCGCCGTCCGCGGGCGCAAATCCGGGGCGCGAGCGGAGCAGTTTGAGTTTGTCGCTGTACTGTGGATCGCTGAGCGGCACGCGGTCGGTACGCACCGCCCAACCAGTGACAATCTGAAGACCCAGCGTCACTGCGAAGCCGAGGACGATTGCAACCACGGCGGCGCGCGCCTTCCGCCCGCGCACGGTCGGCGCGTGCGGTGTGGTCGTCAAGACAGCGACCGTGCGTACTCGCCGCAGAAGCCGGTTCGTGCGCGCGAGAACGGCCATTAGCGCGCCCCTCGCATGCTTCGTTCGCGAAGGAACGGCAGAAGTGCTTCGACCGCGAACCGGTCGGTGAAACTCGCGGCCCCTGTGCGGAGTAGGTGGTGGCTATCAACGAACAGGTCGTCGGCGACCCAGGTGCGCGCGTCGGTAACCGGGCACCCAAACTCCGCACTCAGGTCCGCGCAGAAACGTGCGAGTTTCGGTTCAACGTGCGGCGGGTACAGCACGCGAAACGCGGTCGCTTCCGGGAAGATGACGATCGCAACGGGGATGCGTTCCACGCGGCACAGCGCGAGCGTGTCGCGCAAGGCGGTCACGGAAGGCCCGGTTGGGAGGTCGTGCAGAAAGACATCGCGGTACTCGTTGGCGGTGCTCGCAACGCCCCGCGCGCGCTGTTCGTCGCTCACGTCGCTCACGTCGGACGCGCCCCACCCGTTCGGGTCCGGGGTTCGCCCCCAGTCGTATCGCAACTGATACGGCAGCGAACTGGGGAAAATCCGACCGAGCAACTTGAACCGGTGTTCGTGGACCGGCGAACGGGCTGCCTCGCGCTGTTGTTGGCGGAGTCGCTCGACCGGCATCGCGTAACGGCCGACGAGTTCGACCTCGTCGCGAGTGAGTAAGTCACCCTTCAGCATCCGCGTTTCGAGCGGCCCGTCGGGCATGTCCGCGAGCAACGGTGGGAGCACTTCCAGGATGAGCAAATCGGGCCGGTGCCTGGCAGCGAGCAGGCGCCGCAGGTAAATGAGGTGCGTGACCGGCCCCGCACCGGGGACGCCAAAGTTGAACACGACCGCTGGCGTGCCGGCTTCGGTCGCGGCCGATTGCACGCGGCCCGCGGCAAACCCGTAACCGGTGCGCGAGGTGCCGAGCAAGATCACCCGCGGCGTGCCGGGAGGCGCGACACGTTCGAGGCGTCGTAGCTGGCGTTCCTTGTCTGCGTAAACAGGATCGGCGACCAGATGAGTGACGGTCGATGCGCCGGAGAGTGCCACTTGAATCGCAACAAAGACCAGTACCCCGGTCGCGATCGCCACCACGGCGCGCGACGCTCGCCGCTGCGATGCGACGCGGCGTGCTGGTGCTGTGGCGGGCGCAACCACCACTTGCAACCGCAGTCGCTGAACCCACCGCGCGGGCCGGGTAGGGAGCGTTTGTGTCGTCACGGCGCCCCCGTTCAGAACTGGAAGTAGATGAACGTGGTGCCGTTGTCCGGCGCCAGCACGAGCGCGGCGCACAGGCACACCGCGTACCCCACGCCGAGGACCGGCGCGGGCAGTCGCGGGTAGATCTTCGCCCACGCGCCCGACCGAACCAGCCACTGGCACGCAAACAGAAACACCACCGTGTACCACAAACTGCGGTTGTTCAGCGGTAACACTTGCCCGCGCTGAATGTGGAAGAGTTTCTCGAAGATCGCGAGCGCCTTCGACAGTTCCGGCTGGAACAACACCCAGCACATGCTCACGCATACGAACGTAAACACGATTCGCAGACCGGTTCCGAACATCGTTTCGAGGAACGCCGTGAGCCGCGGTCGGTCCTCACAGTAGTCCTGGAACTGCTTGTGGATCACGAGCATCAAGCCGTGCGCGAGACCCCACAGGATGTAACCCCACGCGGCCCCGTGCCACAACCCGCCGATCACCATCGTGAGGAGCAGGTTTCTGTAGTTCAGCCACCGCGAGCCGCGACTCCCGCCCAGCGGGATGAAGATGTAGTCGCGTAGCCAGTTCGACCGGCTGAGGTGCCAGCGGCGCCAGAAGTCCGACACGTTCGCCGCGAGGTACGGCATGTTGAAGTTGTTGATCAGCTTGTAGCCGAGCAGGTGCGCGGCCCCGATAGCCATGTCCGAGTAGCCGGAGAAGTCGCAGAAGATGCGGATCGCGTAGGCCAGCACCGCGAACCACATCGCGACCGAGTTGTACGCGTCCGGGTCTTTGAACACCGGGTCGCAAAACATCGCCATTCGGTCGGCGATCGCCATCTTCTTGAACGCGCCGATCAGGAACAATTGCACGCCGACCTGCACGCGAAGCCAGTTCCACCGCTTCGCGCGGCGCGTCTGTCGCAGAAGATCGCCGGCGCGCACGATCGGCCCCGCGACCAGATGCGGGAAGAACAGGATGAACAGCAGAAACCGCGGCAGGCTCTTCTCGGCCGGGATCTTCCGCTTGTACACGTCGACGGCGTAACTGATCGCCTCGAACGTGTAGAACGAGATGCCGAACGGGATGAAGATCGCCAGTGGGTTGAGCTTCTCGTAGCCAGGCTCCATGCCGAGCTTGCGCATCCCGTCGAAGAGTTCGTTGAGGAAGAACCCGCGGTACTTGAAGTAGCACAGGATTCCGAGGTTCATGCCGATACTGATAAACAGGATCAGTTTGCGGAACCGCGGCCGTTCGGAGTGGCCCATGATGCGGCCGAAGATGTAGTCGGCGAGTGTGGTTCCGGTGACGAGGAACGCGAGTTCGTAGCTCCACGCGGCGTAAAAGTGAAAACTCGCGATCACGAGGATCCACACACGTGTCATCTGGAATCGCCGCGGGATGCTCCAGTACACGAACAGTACGATGGCGAAGAACGCGAGGAACGCTTGCGTGTGGAAGAATGGGGCGGGCAGCAGTTCGTGGAGCCAGCGGAAGTACGCGAACCCGGACTGGAACGCCGGTTCCGCGGCGGGGCTGGCCTCGGCGAGCAGGGGAAGCGACATCACCAACCGTCCTTGGTCGTGGGTCGGCGGGACTCGCGAACCCGCCGCGGCGGGGACTATAACTGGGTTTCGAGAAACGGGTCAATGCCGGGTATGTCGAGCCGGCCGGCGTAAGCCGGTCGGGTGAGCGTGTCCGAGCGCGATCTACCCTGTCGGCTTACACCGGCGGTTCGAGTGTCGTAATGTGTGTGGTGTGGCAACAAGGTCGGGGAGAGGTTCTTCCATGTCCGAGCAGTGGGATTACAAGAAGGCCGGTTTGGACCTCGACAAGTACGAGCAGACCATATCCGGCATTCAGGCACACATCGCACGAACAATGCGGCCAGGCGTGTTCCCACCGCCATTCCCGCCACGCAAGGGCGGTAAGGGCGTGGGCGGGTTCGCGAGCCTCTTCGACCTCGGCGCCTCGGGTAAGTACACGAACCCCGTCCTCGTTACCTGCACCGACGGAGTCGGTAGCAAACTGAAGGTCGCGTGTGCGGTCGGGAAGTTCGACACCGTGGGCATCGACCTCGTCGCGATGTCGGTGAACGACCTCATCTGCACCGGCGGCGAACCGCTCGTGTTTCTCGACTACCTCGCGATGCCGAAGGACGATCCGACGCTCACCGCGGAACTCGTGAAAGGCATCGCGGACGGATGCCTCGAATCGGGGTGCTCGCTCGTCGGCGGCGAAACCGCGATCCTCCCGGACTTCTACAACCCGGGCGACTTCGACCTCGCGGGGTTCGCCGCGGGAGTCGTGGAGCGCGACAAGGTCATTGATGGGAGCGCGATCCAAAGCGGCGACGCGGTGATCGGTCTCGTGTCCAGCGGCATCCACTCGAACGGTTACAGCCTCGTTCGCAAAGTCGTGTTTGAAGCCGCCGGGTTGAAGGTAACCGATCGCGTGCCGGAGTTGGGCAAGACGGTGGGCGAAGAGTTGCTCACCCCAACGCGCCTCTACGTGAAACCGGTGCGCCGCTTGCTCGAAGTGCATGAAGGAGGGATTCACGGATTGGCGAACATCACCGGCGGCGGGCTACCGGACAACGTGGGCCGCATCCTGCCACCGGGAAAGCGCGTTCACATCACACGCGGTTCGTGGCCGGTGCCGCCGGTGTTCGCGTGGCTCCAGAAGTGCGGCAACGTCGCGGACGCGGAGATGCTACGCGTATTCAACATGGGCGTCGGGTTCGTCGTGATCGCGCACCCAACCGCGGCCGACAGCATCGTGAAACAGTTGGGGGAAGCAGGCTTCCCCGCGTGGAAGATCGGCGCGGTCCGCGACGGCGAGGTGGGCGTGGAGTTTGCGTAAGCTCAACCGCACGCCAAACCAGCGGCCCGCTCCGGCACCAGCTTCTTGCCGCGGATCGCGTCTTCACCAATTGGATAATTTGTGCGGTATGCGCCTTGTAGAGGGGGCTGCCGGTTGCTTAGGGCGGTGCGGTCGGCCTTCACATCACCTCGGAAGGACCCGCCACCATGTCACTCAACGTCCGCAATCTGGCCGCTCGTCTGTTCCAACGGTTCACGAAGAAGAGTACGCTGAAGGCGCCGACGCCCAACCGGGCGCGGCTGAGCGTGACCACGTTGGAGGACCGCACCGTGCCGACGCCGGTGGCGTCGATCGAGGTGTTCGCGGAGAACGCGAACGCGGTGGAAGGGGTCGCCAACGGCTTGTATCGCATCACAAGGACGGACACGGCCGGTCCGCTGCCGATCTACTTCAATGTCGGCGGCACCGCGACCGAAGGCAGCGACTTCACCGCCTTCCTTTGGGAAGTGACCTTCCTCGATGGCTTGGCAACCGTGGACCTGGCGGTTGTGCCAATCGACGACAGCATTTCCGAACCGACCAAGACAATGACAATCACGCTCCCCATGTTCTCCCCCAACAACTACTACATCGGCGAGTCCGACGAAGCCACCGTCGCCATCGCGGACAACGATGCCCCAGTGGTGACGGTTGAAGCATCGCCCGATGCGGTTTTCGAGGGCGACACCGGGGCGATCAGGCTCATCCGGTTTGGCGATCTCATCGCTCCGCTGACCGTCAACTATTCGGTGAGCGGTACAGCCACGCCTGAATCGGACTTCGTGCCACTCGGCACCACGGTGACGTTCGCGGCGGATGAGGCCGACGCGTTCGTGGGCGTGGAAACCCTGACTGACCGTTCTCACGACGCGAACGAAACGATCGTCATTACGGTCCAGACCGGGACCGGGTATCAGCCCGACCCCGTTGACTCGGCGACAATCACACTCAAGGAAACGGCGGGGGTCACGGTCGAGAAGATCGCCGATGCCGTGGAAGGCGGCACTGGCGGGATGTTCCGGTTCACGCGCACGGGCGACATCAGTGCGGCACTGACGGCGACGTACGCCGTGACCGGGACGGCCACGTCTGCTGAACTCTTGCTGTGACAGTCCGACGTGGCTGGAATGTGAACACTTGTTTCCCGACCGGCGACTTCCAACCCAGAACGCCACTCCCAAACGTGGCGCTCTGGGTCTTCTCCATTACGGTCCGACGTGTTATGGCACCAGTTTCTTGCCGCGGATCATCTCCTCGGTCGCGGCCAGTACCTCCGCGACTTTCTCGTCGGTCAGTTCGTCCAGTTTCAACTCCCACCGCTGAACCGTCCGCAACCGGTTGTACAAGATCACGGTCACCGGCGTCGCGTCGCCGATCCCGAACGCGGTGATCGACACGGACTTGTCCGGGTGCAACCCAAAGGGCACGTTCTCCGCGCCCACCACGCCCGCGTAGTTCTTCACCTCGGCCGCCTTCGCGTCGCGCATCTCGTCGTGCGGGTACTCCAGATCGACCTCGATGTTCTCCGGCCCACCGGGGACCGGGTCTTTCACTGGCACCGCCTTCTTGCCGCCTTCGAGCTTCAGGAACATCGCGAACCCGGCTAACTTGTCCGACCGGTACTTCGGGATCAGCGTGTCCGTGCCCTTGATGAGCTTGCTCAGGCCGTCGGTGACTTGCACCTTATCGAGCGCCACGTTGCCCCGCACGAACACCGCGACCACCGGCGACAGCCCATGTTCGCACACGAGGCAGTGGATCTTGCCGGTGCGGTCGCGTGGGTCGCGATCGTCGTCGTCCTTGGGCGGCTTCACCTTCGGTGGGAACCGGTTGTCCACGACCAGTTGCGCGCGGAACGTGGCCGGCACCACGTTCGAGTTCGTGGCCGCGCGAAGCACCGTCCGCCCTGCCGCGGTGACCACCGGCGCGAGCGACGGCTGCGGTTCCGGTTCCTGGGCGCGCGCCGCGAACCCCGCCACCGCGAGCAAACTCACCACCGCCAACGCACGCCGGACAATCATCGCGAACTCCTCCGAAACCTGCGTTTCCATCTCAAACTATCTTTCAGCCTGACGCCCCAAACTCCTGGCGTCAAGACCCCGGACCACTGCGGGAACAAGTTTGTCGCGCCCGCGCACCGCATTTCCGCTGCTGACCTTCATTCGCACGTACCGTTCGGGTACATTTCACCCCGTTACGACTGACCCACCCTAATTACCCCGTTCGGAGCAGAACCATGGCAGAGAAGGGCGACAAACTGGCGAAGGCGATCGACAAGCACGAAGGCATGGGGAGCAAGGAACTGAAGATCGCGCTCGCGGCAATCGAGAAGGAGTTCGGTAAAGGGTCCATCATGTCGCTCGGCGACATGGGCGGCATGGACATCGACTGCATCTCGACCGGCTCGCTCAGCCTCGACCTCGCGCTCGGCGGCAAGGGCCTTCCCCGCGGTCGCGTGGTCGAAATCTACGGCGCCGAAGCCAGCGGCAAAACGACCATCGCGCTGCACACGATCGCGCAAGCACAAAAGGCCGGCGGCGTGGCCGCGTTCATCGACGCCGAACACGCCCTCGACCCGAGCTGGGCAAAGCGATTGGGCGTGGACCTCGATAATCTCCTCGTCTCGCAGCCGGGTTACGGCGAAGAGGGCTTGCGAATCGCGGAGATGCTCATCAAGTCGAACGCGGTGGACATCATCGTCGTGGACTCGGTCGCGGCCCTCGTGCCGAAGAACGAAATCCAGGACAGCGAGATCGGCGACACGAAGGTCGGTCTGCAAGCCCGGCTCATGAGCCAGGCGATGCGTATTCTTACGCCGCAGATCAACAAGAGCCGCACGTGCCTGATGTTCATCAACCAGATTCGCCAGAAGATCGGCGTGATGTACGGCGACCCAAACACCACGACCGGCGGCCTCGCGCTGAAGTTCTACGCGAGCGTGCGGATGGAAGTGAAGCGCGTCACGCACGTGAAGGACGGCGAAGACACCATCGGCGCCGAGACCCGCGTCCGTGTGGTGAAGAACAAGATCGCCCCACCGTTCCGCAACGCGGAGTTCGAGTTGCTGCACGATCGCGGAATCGACTACGAAGGCGACGTGATCAAACTTGCGCTGGAAGACGAGATCATCGACAAGAGCGGGGCGCACTTCTCATACAAGGAGCAGCGACTCGGCCAGGGGATGAAGAACGCGGTCGAGTTCCTGCGCGAAAATCACGCGGTGCGCGACGAGATCGTGGCGCTGGTGAAGGAGAAACGGATCCCGAAGAGCGTGGACCCCGCGGCGCTGGAAGCGAGTGCGGCAGCGGAGGAGGCCGAAGCCGCCGCGGCGCTCGCAGTGTTGGGCGAAGAGGTCGAAATGCCGGTGAAGAAGAAACGGGGCAAAGCCGCGGAGTGACTGTGTCACGGTTCTAACGGGCGGGGAGCGTGAGTGACGGACAAGGTTGTCCGTCACTCACGCTCCCCGCCCGTCAACAATTCTACTTCTTCCCCATACGGTAGCGTTTGATGAGCGCGTTCGTTGAGGTGTCGTGCTTCAACTGCGGCTCGGTCGCGGCTTCCAGTTCGGGCACGATTTTCGACGCGAGCGCCTTGCCCAACTCCACACCCCACTGATCAAAGGAACCGATGTCCCACACCACGCCCTGCGTGAATACCACGTGTTCGTAGAGGGCAACGAGCGCACCCAGCGCGAACGGCGTCAACTTCTCCACCATCAGTACGTTCGATGGCCGGTTGCCAGGGAACGTCTTGTGCGGGACTAACCACTCTTCGACCTTGTCAGACCGAACCTGATCCGCGGTCTTGCCAAACGCAAGCGCCTCCGCCTGCGCGAACACGTTCGCCATCAGCAAGTCGTGGTGCCGGCCCACCGGGTTTAGCGACTTACAGAACGCGATGAAGTCGCACGGGATGATCTTCGTCCCCTGGTGGATGAGTTGGTAGAAGCTGTGCTGGCCGTTCGTGCCAGGTTCGCCCCAGTACACGCTGCCGGTTTGGTAATCGACCTCCGACCCCGCCAGCGTGACGCGCTTCCCGTTGCTCTCCATCGTGAGCTGTTGCAGGTAGGCCGGGAACCGCTTCAGGTACTGGTCGTAAGGCAGCACCGCCACGGTTTCCGCGCCGAAGAAGCTGCCGTACCACACGCTCAACAGGCCCATGATCGCGGGCAGATTCTTCTCGAACGGTGTGGTGCGGAAGTGCTCGTCCATCGCGTGAAAACCGGAGAGCATGTCGCGGAAGTTGGTCGGGCCGAGTGCCAGCACCGTCGCGAGGCCCACCGCGGAGTCCATCGAGTAGCGCCCGCCGACCCAGTCCCAGGCGTCACGCT
>SXID01000085.1 GCA_005772955.1 Planctomycetia bacterium | reverse complement strand
CGGGCACCCACTCGCCCGGAATGAACCGTGGCAACTGCGGCGGCAAGATCTTTGCCACGTCGTCGGGTTCGTTGATCGTGTACCCGAACGGCAGGCTGGTTCCGGTCGGGTCGGCTTTGCTCTTCAACGTCCGCCGCGCCGCTTCCGGGATGGCCGCGACGTACTGCACGGCCCGTTCCTTATTGCGCCCGGTGAGCTGTGGCGCCGCTTCTTCAACTGCCTTTCGCGCTTCGGCGATGGCCTCATCCGCCTTCTTTCCGATGGACTCCTTCACCGCGTCTTCGAGTTTCTTCTGCGCGTGCTTCTCGCGCCACCGCTTGAGCGCGTACTCGCCCACGTGTTGTGCGAACTTGCCACCGGGCACCTCGGCCAGCAACCCGCCGGCACCCTTCGCGACGATCCCCTCAACGACGCACTTCATCAATTCAAACACGGGCGACCCTCGCTGTTTTGTTCTCACAGTGTACGGCATCACTGCGCGTTGCGGAACCGCCCACCGCAGATTACCCCGCGGTGGGGAGGCAGAGACGGAAGCCGATGGCCCGGAACGGGTAGTCGGCTGGCTTTCGGCTGCGGAACGCGGCTCGGCTGTGGTGCGCCGGGTTGTGCCACGAACCGCCCGGCGTTCGTCCTTCCATTCGTGTTTGACGAGCCACACCTCGCCGAACCCGCCGGCGCCGAGTTTGCGATCGAGTGTCCAACTCGATAACCCCGGCACCGTGTCGCCGGCCGCGAACATGGGCTGTTGCGTGTCTGCCGGGGTTGGGTCGCGAGTGCCGTCGGCGGGTTCGCTCATGAGCGGTTCTCGTTACGGAGTTACCGCAGTGTACCCCATTCGCAAGCGATGCGGAACCGTTTGGTTCACACGGTCATCGTGTGATCTTGCACTTCGGGAGCGCCTTCTGGATCGCCGCGATCGCGGTGATCGTCAGTTGCGGGCAGTCGGTCAGTTCGAGCATGCGAAGTGCTTCGAGGCCGTGAAGGTGCTTCAGCGCGGCGTCGGTGATGTTCGCGCAGCCGCGCAGGAATAACTGCCGCAACTCAGTGAACCGCTCCAGGTGTATTAGCGAGGCGTTCGTCACGCCGGCGCAGTATGACAGGTTCAGGTAAACGAGCGTTTTCAGGTCGGCCAGCGCCGAGATTCCATCCACGTCGCGCTCGGTCGCCGTGGAGTGGATCGAAAACCGGTATCGTTCGTTTGGTAACACCTGGACCGTCGCCGGTGTCGTGGCGACGATACGCCAGTCTGCCCCGCCGCTGGAGGGACACGAGTACCATCGCCCGCGCGCCCCCAGAACCAGCGTACGTGGGGGGGCGTAACTCACCGCGTCTGCTTCGCCCAGCGATTCGAGCAGTTCGGTCGTGTCGCTCGAGTCGTCGGACGGCGGAGCCGGGGCCGGCCCCGCGACCGTCTTTCGTTTCACCAACGCCGCGAGTTTCTGCTCCCACTCGGTCGCGTCCTTCGGCCGATGCTCTGGGTCGAGGGCAACACTGCGCACGATTAACGAGGCCAGTTCCGTGGGGATTTTCAGCGAACGCAACTTGAGTGCCGCGTCCGGGCCGGGCGTGGCCTTCAGGTCGGCGAGTATGAGCTGGTACGCGATGACACCGATTGCGTACACGTCGTCGCGCGGGTTCGGCGGACTGCCGAGGAACTGCTCCTGCGGTGCGTACCGCGAACTGCCCACCGACTGAATGATCGTCGGCACGTGGACGTTCATGCCGGAGCCGGGTTCGGTCTTGTCGAGTGCACGTCCCGCTTCCACGGACATGCCGCCGATGCCGAAATCGGTGATGCGTGGCGTGCCGCCGGACATGAGCACGTTCTGCGGTTTGAGGTCGCGGTGAACGAGCGGCGGTTTGAGTTGGTGGAACTTGGCCAGCGCGCTGGTGATGGCGTGCAGAACACGCACTGTCCGACCGAGCCTCTGGGGTGCGGGCAGAGCGCCCCACGACTCGACCGCCTCGGCCAGGGTGCCGCCCTTGACGTACTCGTACATGAGCCACGGGATGTCGCCGCTGAGGTTGCACTCCAGCAGCGGGACGATGTTTGGGTGATTGCCGCCGTGCTTCATCACGCGAGCGACGACTGCCCGTTCGTGTGTGACGAGTTGATGCCGTGCGGTCGGATCGGTGCAGAACTTGACGGCGGCTTCACCTTTGCGTTCGTGGCGTGCGAGCCACACTTCGCCGAACCCACCGCCGCCGAGTTTGCGGTCGAGAACCCACATTTCGAGGTTGGGGAGTACGTCGCCAGGCGCGAACAGCGGGCGTGGCGTCTCGCGTGCGATATCGTCGGACGTTTGTTTGCGTGTGCCTTCGACCGGTTCGCTCATCAGGCGGCTCTCATTGTGGCGTCACCACACGATATCCCATCAGTGCGCGATTTGGAACCACTCGCTGCCGCTCGCTTCGTACTTCGTGTACACGTCGTCGGGGTCGAGCGGGAGCACCTCCACACCGTTCGCGGTCAGCGATTCCACCATGGTGTCGGCCGCGTTCGCTTGCACCACGTACTGACGCGAAACGCGCCCGTTGGTCGTGCCGAAGTGCGTCGCTTCCGCGTACACCGCCGCGTAGGTGGTAGGCTGCGCGCGGATCAGGTGCGACCAGAACGCCGTTAGCCGCGACGCAAACGCCGCTTCCGATTCGTCCGCAGGCGCGAGCAGCGTGAGGCACAGGTATTCGGTCATGGTGTCGGTCTCGCTGCGGTGCGTGTCATCACTTTCTATGGCTCCCCCTTGCAACTCGCCCGGAAGTGAGCGACAATCACACCACCTGCCACGCGTCCCGCCGAAAGTTCACCTGGCCTACCACACACCCGCCGAGGGTCTTATCTATGCCGAAGCACATCCGTCCGTGGGCGGTTCTGCTCGCCGTCATTGCGAGCGTCTCGGGGGGCTTATGCCCCCCGCTCGCCAAAGCCGCCGAAGTCAACCTCACTGACGTGAAGACCGTCGCCATCCACCCCGCGAAGGTGTCGCTCATCGGGTCCGATGACGCTGCGCAGTTGATCGTTACTGGAACGCTCGCGGACGGCCGGTTGATCGACCTCACACCGGACGCGAAGTACGCCGTCGCGGATGGCAAGTCGGCCGTGGTGCTCACCGGCGGTCGCGTTGTTCCGCGTGCGGACGGCACCTCGGAAGTCGTTGTGACCTTCGGCACACTGACGGCTCGCGTGCCGCTCGGCGTGAAGAGCATGGGCGACAACTTGCCGCTCAACTTCACGAACCAGGTGGTACCGATCTTCACGAAACTCGGGTGCAACTCGGGCGGGTGCCACGGGAAACTCGCGGGTCAGAACGGCTTCCGGTTGTCGCTGCTCGGCTTCGAGCCGGACCTCGACTTCATGACACTTGTGAAGGAAGGTCGCGGTCGCCGGCTGTTCCCCGCGAACCCGGACGCGAGCCTCTTCCTGATGAAAGCTACCGGTCGCTCGCCGCACGGCGGCGGCAAGAAGATGGACCCCGATTCGGACGAGTACAAGCTCGTGCGGCGGTGGATCGCGGCCGGTTCGCCGTGGGGCGGCGAGAAAGATCCGACCGTCACCAAGATCAGCGTGTACCCCGAACACCGCGTCCTCAACCGCCAGAGCAAGCAACAGTTCGCGGTGTACGCGCACTACTCCGATGGCAACGTCGAAGACATCACACGCCGGGCGCAGTACGAGAGCAACGACCCCGAAATTGCCACCGTGGAAGAACGCGGACTGGTTCGCACGCTCAGCATGAGCGGCGAGGCCGCGGTGATGGCCCGGTTCCAGGGGATGGTCGCGGTGTTCCGCGCCACGGTGCCGCTCGGTGTCAAGACGCCCGAATGGACCTTCGCCGAGAAGACCGTGGTGGACAAGTTCACGGCGAAGAAGTGGAAGGAACTCGGCCTCGTGCCTTCGGAGTTGTGCAGCGACGAGCAGTACATCCGCCGCGCGTCGCTCGACATCACCGGGACGCTGCCCACGCCGAAGCAGGTCACGGATTTCGTCGCTGACACCGACGCCGCGAAGCGCGACAAGTTGGTGGATAAGTTGCTCGACACGCCGGAGTACGCGTACTTCTTCGCGAACAAGTGGGCTGACATCCTCCGCGTGAAACGTCGTCAACTACCCGACCGCGCGCCGGGCACGTTCGCGTTCCACGAGTGGATCCGCCAGCAGATCGCGAACGACACGCCTTACAGTGATTTCGCACGGTCGATCATTGCGTCGAGCGGCGACGAACGAAAGTCCCCCGCGACCGTGTGGTACAAGGAAATCGACAAGGCCGAGCAGTTCGTGGACGACGTGAGCCAGGTGTTCTTGGGTCAGCGAATGGCCTGCGCGAACTGCCACCACCACCCGTACGAGAAGTGGTCGCAGGACGACTACTGGGGCTTGGCCGCGTTCTACGGACGCGTCGGCCGTAAGGAAGTTCGGCTGCCGAACACGAACCCGAACGCACAGGACAACCGCTTGCAGGTGGTGTACGTCCGCACCATCGGGAACGTGACTAACAAGCGCACGCAGAAGACCGCCGAGACGAAACCGCTCGACGCGGACCCGATGACCGTCTCGACGGACGACGACCCGCGTCAGAAACTCATGGACTGGATGACGGACGCCAAGAACCCGTTCTTCGCGAAGACGGTCGCGAACCGCTATTGGGCGCACTTCTTCGGTCGCGGAATCGTGGACCCGCTCGACGACATGCGAATCACCAACCCGCCGAGCAACCCGGAGTTGCTCGACGCACTCAGCAAGAACCTGATCGACAACAAGTACAGTTTGAAGGAACTGATCAAGACGATCTGCAAGAGCCGCACGTACCAACTGTCGAGCGCGCCGAACGACTTCAACAAGCACGACAAGCAGGCATACGCCCGCTACTACCCGAAGCGCCTGCAAGCGGAAGTGCTGCTCGACGCGCTGTGCCAGGTAACGGACAGCCCGTCGCGGTTCAACGGCTTGCCAACGGATAAGAACGCTCCGAACCGTGCGATCATGTTGCCGGACGAATCGTTCGCGTCGTACTTCCTGGACGTGAACGGCCGCCCGCAGCGTATCAGCGCGTGCGAATGTGAACGTGTGAGCGAAGCGAACCTCGCGGCCGTGCTGCACATGCTCAATAGCGACGAGGTGCAGGGCAAGATCAGCCGCGTGAGCGGTCGCGCCGACATGCTCTCGAAGGCAGAAGACAAGCGGTCCGACGAGGAGAAGGTAACGGAGATGTTCCTGTGGGTGTTCTCGCGCAAGCCGACGAAGGACGACGTCGCGGCGGCGGTGGAGCACATCAAGAAGCTGGAAGCGAAGAGCGGAGCGGCCGGCAAGAAGACCGCTTACGAGAACATCCTCTGGGCACTGGTGAACACCAAGGAGTTCTGGTTCAACCAGTAAACGAGACGTTAGCCGCAAGCCAAAGGCGAGCGCGGCACCGAAGCAACGCAAGTGGGCCGCCGGGTCATTCCGGCGGCTCGCTTGCGTTTCGGCCGCGAGCTTCTTGATCGCGTCGGGGCCGAGTTGGGTGATTACTCACGCTACCCGGCCGAATCCGTCGGTCAACGCGGCGCCACCGTTGACACGGGGCGCGGGCGAGACGATAGTAGTAGCTCCTTTATTATATTACACAATCTGGAGTTCGTTACGTGGTCTCTCCCACTCAAACGCGGCGTGCGTTCACACTGATTGAGTTACTGGTCGTGATAGCGATCATCGCGATCCTGATCGGGCTGCTGTTGCCCGCGGTGCAGAAGGTGCGAGAGGCCGCCGCACGCATGTCGTGCCAGAACAACCTCAAGCAGATTGGGTTGGGGCTGCACAACTTCCACGACGCGGCCAGCATGCTCCCGATGGGCGGCACGCAGTCGCCAGCCGGCGGCTACGGACACTCCTGGTGGATCCTCATTCTTCCGCACCTGGAGCAGGGAAACGTCTTCAACCAGTTCGATATCAAGGGAACCATCAACGGGCCGCACACGGGCCTCGTCTACAGTGGCACGAACCAGTTCAACGGCACGCTACTCGCGGGTACGGGTCAGCCGATGCTATTCTGCCCGGCGTCGCCGCTCCCGCGGTTCGTCCTGGTTGGGTCGATCGCGGGCAACACGCAGGGCGTCGCGTCGCCGACCTACACCGGCATCGCCGGCGGGATCGGGCACCCGACCGCACTCAACCGCGACGGCGAGACCTACGCACACAACGGCATCGGTATCACCTCGCGCGGCGGGATGCTGGCGTCGCACGAAGCGCACAAATTCCTCGACGCCACCGATGGCCTCTCGAACACGATGATTGTCGCCGAGCAGAGCGACTTCTGCCGCAACTCCGCGAAAGCCCCGATCGATTGTCGCAGTGACTTCGGCCACAGCTTTTCGATGGGGCCTGGCCCGGCGGGCGAGAACCGGCACTGGAACGTCACCAGTGTCCGCTACGCGATCAACAACAAGACCTGGGAAAACAAGGGCGTCGGCGACACGTACTACGGGCAGAACCGGCCGATCCAGTCGGCACACGCCAGCGGGGCCAACGTGCTCATGGCCGATGGTTCGGTGCGCCTGTTGACCGATGCCACCACGCTGCAAACGCTCTACAATCTCGCGAACCGCGACGACGGCAATGTGGTCAATTTCTGATCCCGCACCGAAACGTTCCATCCCCTTGGCCCTCTCCCGGTGCGAGCATGCTTCGGTTCCGCGTTGCGTTCGGCGGTGTTCTTATCGTTGGCCTCGTGTTCGCCGCCGGGTGCGGGAATACGGGGCCGGTGCGCGGCTCCGTGAAGGGCCGCGTGACGAGCGGCGACAAGCCCGTCACCGGCGCCACCGTGTTCTTCGAGAACATGCAAGCGGGAGTTGGGATTAACGCCCAACTCGACGCGGACGGTTACTACGAAGTGAAGAATTACCAGGGCGACGGCCTGCCGCCGGGAACCTATCAGGTCGCCGTTCTTCCCGGTGGTGTGATGGAACCCGGCGAGGAGGTGCCGCTGGCGGGCAAGGCGAAAACCATCCGCCCGAAGCTCACGCTCACCATCCCGCAACGCTACCACAAAACCGCGACCAGCAAGCTCTCGATCACAGTGAAAGAGGGCGATAACCCGCCGTTCGATTTCAGGTTGACCCCGTAGCCGTTTCAAAAGAGGAACACCGAGATGCTCTCCCGGCAGTCGCGACTGCTCGCACCGGTTCTGTGCGCCGCGCTCACCGGATTCGCCGGCGCCGCGGACTGGTCCGGGTGGCGCGGGCCAACCGGCCAGGGCCACACCGACGACAAGAAACTTCCGCTCACGTGGAATGGCAAGACCGGCGAGAACGTGCGCTGGAAGGTGGCGCTGCCGCTTCAAGGATCGGCCGAAATAGTAAGCGGCGTCGATCAGAACCAGTCCAGCCCGATCGTGCGCCGCGGGAAGGTGTTCGTCACCGTGAGCTACTGGGACGGCAAGACCGACCCGAAGAAACACCCCGAACACCACGTCCTGTGCTACAAGGCCGAGGACGGCAAACTGCTCTGGGACACGAAGGTCGAACCGGGACCGTGGCTCTTCGCGGACCTGCGTGGCGGCTACACCGCGCCCACGCCCGCCGCCGACGATGATCGCGTGTACGTGGTGTTCGGTTCCTCTGTCATTGCCGCGTTCGACCACGACGGCAAGCAGCTCTGGCGGAAAGAGATCAAGCCGTTCAAGTTCGATGTCGCGTTCGCGGCCAGCCCGGTTCTCGTTGGCGACACCATCGTGATGCAGTGCGATCAGGTGGACAAGCAGTCGCGCCTGGTCGCCTTCGACAAGAAGACCGGTGACACAAAGTGGGAGCAGTTGCGACCGACGCACGGGTTCGCGCACTCCACGCCCGTGCTCGCTGAGATCGGCGGGAAGAAACAACTGCTCGTTGCCGCGTCCAACGCGCTACAAGGAGTCGATCCCGATACCGGCAAGGTGCTGTGGTCGTGTGCCGCGAGCGGGGACACCGTTTCACCGGTGATGAGCGGTGGCCTCGTGTACCTCGATAGCGGGCGCGGCGGAACCGGGATCGCGGTCGATCCCACCGGCACCGGTGACGTGACCAAGACGCACCTCAAGTGGAAGACGGGCACCATCCCCGACGGGCACGGCTCGCCAGTACTCGTCGGCGAACACCTGTACCGGTTGCACTCGCCCGGTGTGCTGAAGTGCCTCACGCTCGCGAAGGGCGAAGTCGTGTACAGCGAACGGCTCGCGGGCGTGTCGGTTCATGCCAGCCCGATCGCCGCGCCGGACGGCCGCATCTACCTCGCGAGCGCCGGCAAGACCTACGTCGTGAAGGCCGGCGCGAAGTTCGAGATTCTCGCGACCAACGATCTCGGCGACGACAGCCCCGCCTCGCCCGCGGTCGCGGACGGAAGGCTGTACCTCAAGGGCCGAAAGATGCTGTACTGTGTTGGCGATAAGAAGTAGAAGAACCTCTCCCCCCAACCCCCTCCCCTAAGAAGGGAGGGGGAGCAAGCGGTGCGGCTGACGCCGCACCTTCCGAAGAACCGCGAGCGCCAGCCAGCGCGTTTCCGGTTCCCCCTCCCTTCTTAGGGGAGGGGTTGGGGGGAGAGGTTCTTCACCACACCCGAGAAACCCCCATGCGATTCGCTCTCCCTGCTCTCTTCCTGCTCCTCGCGCCTGTTGCACAGGCCCAAGACTGGCAACCGATCGCGACCGACCTTCTCGCGAAGGAAAAGCCGGGCTATGGCGGGTTGTGCGGCGTCACCGTCGATCACGCCACCGGCACACTGTACGTGAACGTCAGCGATCGCGGCGTGTACCGCTCGAACGACCAGGGCAAGACCTGGGAACGCCATGGCAAGGAAATGAAGGGCCGCACCGAAACGCCCGGTTGCTTCCAACTCGACCCCACCGGTAAGAGCAAACAGTCTCTCATGGCGCTTGTGTACGGCGCGCCGGTACTCGTCGGTTCTACCAACACCGAAAACGCCTGGCGCGAACTGGACAAGAAGTCCGTTCACGTCGATTGGTGCGCCGTCGATTGGACCGATAAAGAGATGAAGTTCATGCTCGCGTTCAAGCACGAAGCCGGCGGACTGCTGCTGCACTCACGCGACGGCGGCAAGACATTCACCGAAGGCAACAAGGGCTACGGTTTGGGCGCGTGGATCTTCGACGCTGACACCGCCGTTGTCGCGCTCGCGAAGTCGAAGGACAAGCCGAAGGGCGGTATTGTTCGCACCACCGACGGGGGCAAGACCTTCAACCCCGTTGGCGACTCTGTCACCGTCTCGGTTCCCAAACCGCAGGGCGACTCGCTGTTCTGGCTCGTCGAAGGCGCACTCTTGAAGGGCACGGACAAGGGCGCGAAGTGGGAGAAAGTCAGCGATGTGGCCGGCGCCCGCTACGGCCCGATCTTTGGCAAGGATGCGAAGCACCTGTTCGTGCTTACCAACGCGGGCGTGGTTGAGAGTACTGACAGCGGCGCCACGTGGTCGAAGCCGCTCGCGGTGCCGAAGGAACTGAAAGGTGTTTCGGCGCTGACGTGGTTGGAGTACGATCCGAAGAGTGACACACTGTACGTGATGAAGATGACGTCCGACCTCTACAAACTCAATCGCTCGAAGTAGAAGCCAACCGGCGGGCTTACGCCGCTCGCGAGGTCGCCTCACCATGCCGCATTCACACACGCACGCCTTCGGTTACCTCAACGCCGTTCGTCGCGACGGGCTTCTCCTGTCGCGACGCAATCTGCTGAAAGCTGGGTTCGCCGGCTTCGGCGGCCTCACGCTGCCGTCGCTCCTGCACGCACGCGAAAGCACCGGGCGAACCTCGCCCAAAAGTGTGATCCTCCTCTGGATGGCCGGCGGGCCGAGCCAGATCGATACGCTTGACCCGAAACCCACCAGGCCGCCAGAAAATCGTGGCCCGTTTGGCGTCACGAAGACCAAACTCCCCGGTGTGATTGTCTGCGAGCATCTTCCCAAACTCGCAGCGATGCTCGACCGGTTTACCGTCATTCGCTCCGTGGACCCGCGGCACAGCAATCACGAACCGAACTCGGTGATGCAGACGGCGAACCTGCTCGCCGAACCACGCACCAACCCGCAGGCGCGCACCTACCCCGCGATCGCGTCACTGGTCGCGAAACTCCACGGCGCGAACCACCCGCAGGTGCCGCCCTACGTCGCGTTCATGCGGTCGCGCAGTCACGTCGCGTTTGCCGGGCTGATCGGGAAGCAGTACGACCCGTTCCTCGCGAACGAGGCCGCTAGGCTCCCGGTGTACGACCTCGTTGGCAACGACACCGGCGCTCTCACCGGCAGCAAGATGTTCGAGCTTCCCGCGGACGTGTCCGCCGACCGCATGGGCGACCGGCAACAGTTGCTCAAGAACTTCGACCGACTCCGCGCGGACATTGACCGCTCAGGTTCGATGGCCGGGTTGGAGAAGTACGAACAACAAGCGGTGGGAATGCTGACCGGCGGGCGCGTGCGCGATGCGCTCGACCTCGCGAAAGAGCCGCAAACGAATCGCGACAAGTACGGCAAACACCTCTGGTGCCAACAGGCGCTGCTCGCGCGAAGACTGGTGGAAGCCGGGACCGCGTTCGTCACGCTCGACCTGAGCTACCACACCGCGAGCGGAACCTGGGACACGCACGGCGACAACATCCCGCCCTACGGCGGCATCAAGAAGGGACTCACACCGCTACTGCCGCTGTTCGACCACCTCATCACCACGCTGGTGGGCGATCTCGAACAACGCGGGTTGCTGGATCAGACGTTGGTGGTCGCGATGGGGGAATTTGGGCGCACGCCGCAACTCGGCACGCAGGACAGCACCGACGGGCGCAACCACTGGCCTTACGTCATGTCGATGCTGCTCGCGGGCGGTGGCTTGAAGCACTCGCAAGTGATCGGCAGCTCCACGAAAGACGGCGGGCACATTCAGGAACGCCCGGTAACTCCGGGCGACCTCGCCGCGACGATCTACCGGCACTTCGGCGTGCCGCTGGATTCGACGTACACCGACGCCGCGGGCCGCGTGCTGAACCTGCTGCCCAACGGTGGCGAAGTGGTGAAAGAGTTGTTCTGACGTAGGTGCCGCGAGCCGAGCAGCACTGCCAGCGTTACGGCTTCTTCGTCTTCTCGATCAGGTCTTCGCCCGTCAGGTTGAAATCGTGAGTCCCGCCTGACGCACTCACCTCGGCCGTGAGTTCCGATTGGTCGTTGAACTTTGCCGGGATGTAGTTTGATACAACGGGGTACCCGCTCTGCTTATCCGTAGGGTCGCGGAGCAGTTCCCCGGTTTTCCGGTAGCCATGGACCGCGATTTTCTTGCTCCCCGGTGGGATTCGGGTCGCGTACTTCCCATTCGTGATCGTCACAGTATCCGCAGTGTCTGCCGTGTGGACGAACTGGACCGTACCTTCCTCGACCGGCTTGCCGTTGAAGGTCACGGTTCCGCTCACATCGACCTTCCCGTCGCCGGACTTACACCCAGATGCGAAGAGCACCGAGAACAGCAACAGCAACGGCAACCGCTTCATAGTACGTCTGTGTTGGAGGGTAAAAGGGTATGGCGCGTTGCCGGGCCTCGCGGGCCCGGCTTTCCCGTTTTGGCCGTGTGGCCTTGGTGGGCTTAGTTGAGGGGGAGCGATTCGCCACCCCGCGAGCTTCCGGCTGCACGCCAGGCAGCGATGTTGACCGCCTCGCTGACGAAGCGGATCGAACCGTCGCACATGCTGGCGTTCACGCCACCGGTGTGGAAACTTCGCGTGTTGACGATCTGCCACTCCATGTCGTCACCCCCGGCCTGGTTGGCTGGCGGGATGCCCGCGATCGAGTTGAAACGCCCACCGAGAGAATTGGCCGGGTAGCGGTTGCGGGCCAGACGATCCGGCTCCATCGTGTTCGGCGGGAAAAATGTGTTGAACCCCGATCCGGATTGATAGCGAACCAGCCCGGTGGGGCCTTGCCAGGCCGCCGGGTTCGATTTCGGGACAACGAGTTCGGAAAACATGACGGTGTTACTGGTGCCATCCGTGATGCCTACCATCGTTTGCTTCAGGCCGAAGTCGAACGGCGCTCCACCGAACACAGCGGCTGGCGCTCCAGTCGGGTAGGTGAAAGTCCTCCCCAGATAGGTGGTGTTGCCGACGTTGCAGACGTAGTTCGTCGTCCGTATCCGCCACGGGGCGGCCCCGTCTTCCCGAATCAGTTGTTGATCGGAGGGGCAGTTGTGCGTGGGAATGTTCACCGTCCGAATCAACTGTTGATTCGCGTTGGTTTGCCCGTTGATTCGAGTCGTCAGGTCCGCAATCTGGAAAATATTCGCCTGTTCGATGTGAGGCAGAATTTCCGTGAACCACGAATGGTCGTCGGCCCAGTTTTGACTGGAGAGATTGCCGCCGAGGCGAGACACCGTTCGACTACCGAGGCCCGCGTAGGGGAGACGTTCCTGCGTGTCGTGGAAACCGTGGGATGCGAGAGCGAGTTGCTTGAGGTTGTTGCTGCACTTCATGCGTGCTGCGGCCTCGCGCACCTTCTGCACTGCGGGCAACAGCAACCCGATGAGAATCGCGATAATCGCGATCACCACGAGCAACTCGATCAGCGTGAAACCCCGGGCACGGGAACGGGTCATGGTTGTCCGAGAGGCAAGGGATCAGAAAAACCGTCAGCACTTTGCGGCGGTTCCAACAACACGTACCACCTGAAGATACACGAAAACGGCTACTAGAGCGCTTTCCGGAAATGCGTAGCACCTCAACGAACCGCGACCGCAAGGGAGCGGCAAAGCTCAACCACTCCCTTGCGGTCGCGGCTCGTTAAACAACGCTACACCGTTCCCAAACGCGCTCTAGGCCAACACCGGTGGAGCAGATAGCGGCCGGCGTGAGGTCACGTCGCTTCGTTGTGCAAAACGCCCGTGAGTTCGAACTGGAGCAAGAACGGCGATTGGCGCCCGCCTGTCGGTCCACTACTTCTTCGCAAGCGGCGGGCGCCAGTTATTCGATCTTCACTTCCACGCGGCCAATCGGCTTGAGGGGCCGGCCGTTCTCGTCGACCAACGGCCGTTAATCCCACTCCAACTTGATCCCGTTCGTCTCCTTGTCGATCACCACTTCAACTGTCGACTTCTCGCGACTGTACTTGCTGAAGAGATCCCTCGAATCGGGCGACAGTTTCGGTGTCTCCCCGGGAATGGCGCCGGGCAAATTCGCATTGGCGGCGTGGTTCTGAATCACGAACACCTTGTGCTTGCCGATTTGGGCACCCTTGATCTGGGGGTCGTAGAGCAACGTGAACTGGCCGTTCGCGTCGGTTGCCGCCGAACTGGGCCTGCCGGTTTCCGGCTCGAAATTGACGATCGCATTCGTGACCGGCTTCCCTTTGTACGTGAGCGTACCGGACACGGGGACGACGTTGGAACCCTTACACCCGGCGAGCAAGGAGCAAACGGCCACGGCGAAGACCGACGCGCGGACGAATGAACGGAGCATCAGCAGCCTCGAAGAGGGATGACGGAGTGATCGGTTGGGTTCGACCGCCCTCAAGTTTCTTGTGCCCCGACGGCTCTCACCGATGGGACACAAGAAACTTGAGGGCGGTCGCACGCGGTTACGGCGGGCCGGCCACTTCGCCGCCGTTCCGGGTTCCCATCGCCATATATGTGTTGAAGTCCATGGAGTTCGTGAGGAACGCCACGTGCCCGTCAACGAACGCCACCATCACCCCGCCGCTGTGACTGCTGGTGGCCGCCCGGCTGTTGTTGTTTCGGACCGTCCAGTTGATTGGCTGGGAACCGGTGATCAATCCTTGCGACTGGTGGTGAACCCAGATGAACTGGTTGCACCCGCCACCGCCTATTCGGGATGTACCCGCGCCGTCGTTGCACCAACTCTGGGTCGCCCAGTTGGCCTTCTCCGCGAAGAGCATCGTGCTACTGGTACCGTCGGTCACGTCCTTGATCATCACAGCGCTGTTGATCCACCCCATCCCGTTGTAGGCGGGGGCGCTGGTCCGTTCGGGGCAACAGGTCTCGGCAAAGCCCGCCCGGTTCGAGTCGTAGTACATCGCGTAGTCTTTGTTCGTGTTGATCGGCCCCATCGTGCCGCGGATCGCCGACGGGCAGTGGAAGAGTTTGGGCATGCTGTTCGCGACCAGGATGTTTGGGTTTGGCTGACCGGCGCCAGGCAATCCGGCCGGAATGGTCGGCTGGCCGGGTCCGCGGTCCGCGCCAGGCGAGCCCCAGCCCGTGTCTTCCGGGACGTTCGGGGCGTAGGCCGGCACGTTGAAGTTGATGCGGTCGTAAAGGTTCCCGCCTTCGACGTACTGGAGAATTCGGGCCGACCAACTGAACGCGCCCCACGGGCAACAGGCATTCTGTGGGTCTTTCCAGGCCGCCGTCCAGTTACCCGCCGGAGTGGCACCGACCCACGACCCAGGCGGCGCCCACACGCCAGACGGGAAAGACCCGACGCCGTCGTGGTGCCCTTGGGCCGCGAGGGACATCTGCTTGAGGTTGTTGCTGCACGACATGCGCGCGGCGGCCTCACGGACCTTCTGAACAGCCGGGAGTAACAGCCCGATGAGGATCGCGATAATCGCGATCACCACGAGCAACTCGATCAGCGTGAACGCCCGTGCGCGGGGGATCGCGCGCGGGCGGGTTGGGGGAGAGTTCACGGAGGGCCTCCGACAGAGATAAAGGAGAGAGATTGACCGCGATGTGGTCTCTTCGGACCCGTGCGGTAGCGGCGTGACTCGAACGCGAACAATCGGGCGATTTCGGCGCCGGGGAATGTGAGGAAAGATCGCATGCCGGTTCTCAACACGACGATAGACCCAAAAAGAGGTCGTCGAGGAACCGAACCGAGAATGCGCGGGGTCGGTTGAGTGAAGATTACCCAGCCGACCCCACACAAACAAGAAGAATTGCTTAAATTCTGGGCCGAAGATCACTTGCAACTCACGACCGGCCTTCGAGTCGCGAAAATGCGGCTACGCCAAATCGAACAACAGCACGTCCCCTACGCCGCTCGCGACGACTTCTCGTTCGTCCTCGACCGCGACCGCGTCGCCCGCGAACAGCGCTGTGCCGTTCACGGTCGCGCTCCCAGTGGCGACGTGAACGAACGCGGCCCGACCCGGCTTCAGTTCGTGCTTCACGGTGTCGCCTGCCCCGAGTTTGGCCTGGAAAACGCGCGCGTCCTGGTGAATGACTAGTGACGCATCGGCGCCATCGGGCGAAGCGACCAGCCGCCACTTCCCGCTCTTCTCCGCGTCGGTGAACACCTTCTGCTGGTATCCCGGCGTGTGCCCGCGTTTGTCGGGGAGCAGCCAGATTTGGAGCAGGTGAACCGGCACCTCGTCAGACGGGTTGAACTCGCTATGCGCGATCCCCGTTCCCGCGGTCATCGCTTGCCACTCGCCCGCGTTGATCACCTCGCCGTTGCCCATGCTGTCGCTGTGTTCCAGCGCGCCGGTCAGCACGCAGGTGAGAATCTCCATGTCGCGGTGCGGGTGCGTGGGGAACCCACCGCCGGCCGCGATGCGGTCGTCGTTTATTACCCGCAGCGCGCGGAACTGGTGGTGCTTCGGGTCACGGTAGTCGCCGAACGAGAACGTGTGTCGGCTGTCGAGCCAGGCGCCGTACTTCGTCGCGCCGCGGTCGTCGCCCTTACGAATGGTGATCATTGGTAAACCCAGTGGTGTCACCGCGTGTCCATCGGTGACACCAGTAGATACCGCGAAGCGGGGCGCAGCTTTCACTTCGGCGCAAGCAGGTCGTGCATGCCGAACCCGAGTACAGTCGCGGCGGTGATGCTGAGCAGCAGGACCAGGAAGCCGAGCTTGCGCGTGGGCTTGATCTGCCACCACATGAAGATGCCTGACACGCCCCAGAAGACCATCACGAAGGACATCGCATCGACCACGACAGCCCAGAACCACTTCGCGTTTTGGCTGCCAGGGAAACCGCTCGCGAGATGCAACCGCGTGAGGAACCGGCGTGTGGAGAGTTCGTCGGGCGGGGTCGCGGAGCCGGCGGTGCTTCCGCTCACGGTGCCGGTCATCGCGTTGTAGGTCACACGCCAGGTCTTCGTGCCGTCAGACATGAGGAAACCGAGGTCCGGCACGCTCGTTACGGTCACGTCGCCGGTCGGGAAGCCGGTGCGTTCCAGCACAACAGGCACCGCTGCTTTCACGCGTTCGTGAAGTGGTTCGGGAAGCGTGAGCGGCCCGGTCGCGTGGTTCGCGTGTGTGGGTGCGTCGGTCTTCTCGCTGGCCTTTGGTGTGCCTCTTTCGTCGCGCGCGACTTTTGGTGTGCCGCCCTTCGCGCCGCTGATCGCGAACGGTGCCTTCTCTTCGACCTTCGCGACCGGTGCTGCTGCTTTCCCGCGCACGGTGCCGCCGGGATTGTTCACGTCGAACAGGATGCTGACATCTTGCCCGTCGGCCTTGACCGTGGCGAACGCGAAGTCGCGGGTGTACTTGGCCTTCTCCGGTTCGACGAGCGCGTACGGCTTCCCGTCCTTCGCACGCTCGTTGAGTGCCGCGACGACTTGTTCCGCAACCGCCGCCGGCTTGGGCGGCGATTCCATCGGCGTGTCGGCTAACTCGCTCACGCCGAACGATGCGGTGGGCGCGTCGCTGAACGCGGTCGGGTGGTTGAACAGGAAGCCAGTGACGCCGTACAGCACGGCCCACGGCAGCAGGAGTAACCCGAAGTAGAGGTGCATCCGGCGAACCGCCTGCATCACCCGCTTGCGCAGCGGACGCGTGTGGCGAGCCGGGGACGTCAGCCCCGCGAGTTCTGGATCAGCGTCCGGTTCGGCAACGCTCATGTCTCGTCTCCGATCAGAAATCGTTCAGCACTTCGCCACCGGTTCGCGTGCCGAGGCCGAGCCACGTTTGCGAAGTCACGCGATTGGACACAGACCGCACCGAGCCGTCCATCAGCAAGATGTTCAGGCCGTTCGTGTGGTAACTCCGACTGGTGATGACAGCGTAGGTGGGCCGGTTGATGGTTTGCCCTTCGCGCATGCTGGTGAAGTCGACGTCGTACGTGATTCCGCCGGTGGTGTACGGAACCTTCGTATTCGGCGGGAAGGTGGTTGTCACGCCGGTCTGGTGGACGCGAGCATCGACCCATTCCGTGTGCCCGCTGTCAGACTTGAACTCGCCGCCCCACGCGGCAATCGCGTTGGGGTTGGTTGGTCGCGCAGTGCCGAGCGCGGACGGGTTCCCGGCGTTTCGGAAGTAGGGAGTGTACGCCTTCACTTCGGCCATCGCGAGCGTGTTGCTCAGTCCGTCGGTGAACTCGCTGACCCGCGTGCCGCGGTTTACAACGAACGCTCCGTCGCCACTGGTCCCCGCGCCCGCACCGGGCATGAACGCGAACCACGTCCCCGCGTTGGCTCCGTAGTTGAGCGGGTAGTGCGTGAGTGCGCCGTCGGGGCGAGCGCGGTCGTTCGGGTCACTGGGGCAGATCAAGACCGGAACCCGGAACTGGGTGATCGCGGGTTGCGTGTTGTACGGAACACCGAAGTTGATGAGTTTTTGCAAGGTGTCTTGTTCGACGTATGGGAGCAACTTGGACGGGACGCTCCACGCGACTCCAGTTGTGCCGAGCGGATAATCGCCGAGCGACGGGTAGGTGCTAATCGCCACCTCGTGATTGTGGATCGCCAGGCCGAGTTGTTTCAGGTTGTTCTGGCACTTCATCCGCGCCGCCGCTTCGCGCACCTTCTGCACAGCGGGAAGCAGCAACCCTATCAGCACCGCGATGATCGCGATGACGACCAACAACTCGATTAACGTGAAACCTTTTTTCGCGTGCACGGCAACGCTCCTGCTTCGGGTATCAACTGGAGGGACAAGGAGCTGCGTTGCGGCGGATGGTGAGCGAGCGGCAGGTGGGATTAGCCGGTCGCATCCCGAGCGGTGGCGGAGCAAGCTCAACGGTGTGTACTGATCGCGACGGTCACGGTCGGCAAACACTCCAAACATTATTGAGACAAATTCTCAATAAGATAACTTTACATTAGCGGCATATAGGATACTGTCAACAGAAGAGGCGGGAAATACCGCACTCACGCACTGCTGCATTGTCTACGATTCGACGGAGGTGTTGCAGACAGTGCTGAAACCGAGTCTCATTACCGCGCGATGTGAAGAGGCAGTCAGTGAGCGACACGGACCCGGAAGTGGATGAACGCGACGAACCCGCCGAGGGCGAGGAGACGGCGCGGACCATCAAGGCGGATGAGTTGTTCGCGGGCAAGCGTGAGGTGTGGATCGACCTCGACGGCGTGCGATACCGACTGCGTATCACGCGTCGCGGGAAGCTGATTCTGCAGAAGTGACGCGGTGCGACCTATTTCTTCTTTGCGGTGACGACGCGCGGGTTCTTCCCCGAGTCCTTGAGCGTTGGGCCGAGTTCCAACTCCGGCCGTTCGGCAAAGATGTCCCGCACCGCCGCGTCCTGCTTCCAACCAATTTCGAGCAGGAGCGAACCGCCCGGTTTCAAGAACGGTCCGACGCCGGCCGCGATGCGCCGGTAGAACGCGAGGCCGTCCGGCCCGCCGTCGAGCGCGATTCGCGGTTCGTGGTCACGTACGTCAGGGCTCAGTTCCGCAAACTCGGATTGCGCGATGTACGGCGGGTTGCTCACCACCATGTCGAACGCGCTGCCCGCTGCGAGCGGCGCGAGCAGATCACCTTGAAGAAACGTCAT
>SXID01000013.1 GCA_005772955.1 Planctomycetia bacterium | reverse complement strand
GTGCGAGTCGGCCCACTCGACGACCATGAAGGGCTTGATGGCGGTGTAGGGCTCAAGGACGGTGCGGCCGATGTGCTCGACGAAGGACTGGATGTGGTCCCTGTACCACTCGAACGTCCGCCCGGCCCGGTGCTTCTCGCACCACGCCAGGTACTTCTCGAACAGCTCGAACCTCGAGAGAGCGTCGCCGGACGTGACGCGGATCGCGGCCGGAGTGGTGAGGGTGGAATTGTTGGCTTTGGTGGCGGGCCGGTTCCGCTTCGCCATCAGCTCGTGGTAGAGCCGCATGGCTTCGGCCTCGTCGGGGTGCAGACGAACCTGCTTGCCACCGATCTGGACGAACCAGCAGTTGCGTGCGGAACGGAAGAACGGTTTGGGGAACTTGCGCGGCATCGAGAAAGACCTCCCAGCGAAGTGCCGGGCCGGAAGGTCCGCTTCAGCCCCCACTCGGTTGCAGCCGGGTGGGGGCCTTTTTCTCTGCCACTATCTCTGCCACCGGGGTTGGTGGCAAGAGAGGACTCGTCGTAAGTCCTTTATTTTCTAGCGAGGACGACGGGACTCGAACCCGCAACCACCGGATCGACAGTCCGGTACTCTAACCAATTGAGCTACGTCCCCAAAGTCCGACATTTTCAGGTGGGTAGGTCGGTTGAGTTCGTTTCCAGAACCAACCTTTACACTCGGAACTTTCTCGAAGTGTGGTTGGTTGCCGAAACAACTGACCACGACCACCGCGACACCCGTGGAGGTGCGACACACCATCCAAAGCAGATTCTACCGCTGTTGGGTTTGGTGGCAAGGCCACCAAACCGGAGGTCAGTTCACGGTTTGCGATCGGCGGCGATCGGCACACCATCCTATCATAGTAATCCATCGTCCCGAAGCAACTTGTGGAAATGACATTGTGGCCGTCCCCACCACAATCGCGAGGAACAATCGCCAAGCAATCCGAACTGTCTCAAGCGTTTCATTAACATTTTACAGATCCGCGCCGAGGCGTTCGGTAGGCGGAGTTCTGCCCAGCAGTTGGGAATCCAGATGCATGCTGGGATGGTGAGGGCACCCTTCGCGGGAAGAGCAAACTGCGATGGAGTAGCAGCACAGGCGACTACTTGCCCTTCTTTGGGGAGTACCCTTTCCACACCCATTCGATGGCGTGTGGGAGGAACTGCGACTGGGCGTTGCCGATACTGTGGCCCGCACCGAGGCAGAACAGGTACTGATACTCGTAGCCTTTGTCCTTCAGCACCTTGGCCATGCGGTTGTTGGCCTCAACCCAGTCGTGCATGTCGTCGCGCATCACGTTGGGGTTGAGCAAATCTTTGTCGCCAACGGAGATGAACAGCCGGATGGGCTTCTTGGGGCTCTTGGGAATGAGTGTCTCGTGGAACCCCCATGCACCGTCGGGGAACTTGGGATCGAACGGCCACGCCTGGTTCACGAACGTGCCCGAAGTGGTCAGAACGCGATGGTACAGGTCGGTGCGGAACCAGGCCATGATGAGCGCCGCCGAGCCGCCGGAACTGTTGCCCATAGCCGCGCGGCCGTCGGGGTCTTTGGTCAACTTCACCTTGCAGTTCTTCTCCACCCGCGGCAGCACTTCGTCCTCAATGTACGTGGCAAAGTCGCCATTCATGTTGTCGTATTCCTTGCCACGCTCGTGCCCCTGTGCGTCGCCGCCGCCGTTGGAGATGGAAATGAGGATGAGCGGCGGAATCCGCTTCTGGTGGATCAGGTTGTCGAGAATCGTCTTGTAGCCACCGGCCTGGCCGGGGCCGTCGTGGACCACCATGAACGGTGCCTCGGTGCCCTCCTTGTATTGCGCGGGAATGTAGACGCCGACCTTGCGCTTGTAGTCGATGGTGTGGGTCTCGACGATCAGTGTCTTCGGGTTCTTAGGATCGACCTTCCCAAACACCTTGCGGGCGATGCCGGGGTTGAACAGCTTGGTGTCTTTCGAGTCGATCTCGAACTGCTCCACCTTCCCCTCGGGAACGCCGTCGATCTTTTTGCGCTCTTGCGCGGGCACGTACTTCGGCCCGATGACGAAATTGTCGTAGGCGTCGAGCGGGGGGTTCTCACCTTCTTTCAGCATCTTGAAGGGCGGGGCGCCCTTGTCGTCGTGTTTGCGTACTGGCTGCGCTGTCGCCGCGTTGGCGCAGGCAAGAACTGTGATCAAAACGGCCATCCGCAGCTTGAACATGGAACCCTCGTTATTGCTTTCTTTCATCCGGGCGAGTGCTCGGGCAGTATCAGGGTGAGTGCCGAGGCAACCTCCTATTTACCCGATCCCGCTTCCAGTTGCATCGTCTTGCGCTTCCGAATCTGAAAGACTTCAGGCTCGTTGCTTCCGTGGAGTCAATTACCGCTTGCAGAGTTCGCGTGACGCCACCTCTTTGAACGGCGTCGGTTGGTCTAACAAATTCGTGGAATGGCTGACGTCTTCGCGCCCGCACTCCCGCTAACCAGTTAGAGGCAGGTTACGGTCCGACTCGTCGGGTTCGAATCCACAGGACGTGTTCGGATAACTTTCGTGTCCATCACGAGGAGATCTCTCGATGCTCCCGCGACTTATCACAGGCACCGCCCTCGTTGCGCTGCTCCTGGCCGGCAACGGACTGGCTGACGAGCCGCTGAAGTCCGGTCCCTCGGTCGGGGCGCGGAACAACCGCGGCGGGTTCTACCCGCAGTTCGTGGCCGGACCAGGTACCGGCGAGCGGCGGTGCCCGGTCTGAACCCCCGATACGGACCTCGTCGCTCTGATCTTCGTTAACGAAGTGAGCGAACCCTTGACCAGTTTGGTCAAGAAGATCGACCGTGTCGTGAGTGAGGCGTCCGCCAAGCGGGCCGGTGGTCAGAACTTGGGTGTGTTCGTCATCATTGGCGACGCGGAAGGACGGGCCGATCAACTCCGCGCGCTGGCGAAGAAGGAATTACTGACGCGCGTGTCATTTTGCATTGGCAACGCCCCGCCGCGTTACGAGGTGAACAAGGAAGCCGACGTGACTGTCGTGATCTACACCGTGGGCCGACCAGGGCGACAGGAGGTGACCTCCAACTTCGCGCTACGGAAGGGCGAACTGGACACGACCAGGCGCGACGACATCGTCGCGGCCCTGTCGAAGGTGCTGCCCAAGTGAGTTGTGAAACTCATGATACCGGACCGCGACGACGCGCAACCGCGTCGATCCGTCTTCTGAGTTGTGCGATTCCAGAAGTGCCCCACCGGATCCGGTGGGGGCAACCTACCAGAACCCGCGTGAGTTCTGGTGGGTAGGGGGCGCTCGATGAGATCGGGCGACTACTTCAGAGCTTCCTCTGTGGCTTGGGCGATCTCCTGGGCCTTCTCGACGGCGGACTTGGTGTCCTTGAACGCGAAGTTCTTGTGGACCACGCCGCCCTTCTTGTAGACGACCACGGTAACGGCCGCGTCCTTGTTCAGTGTGTATTTTGGCGGTCCGTCCTTGTCCTTCGCCACTGTCAATGGCGTGGTCAATTTGTGTGTGGCCTGGAGTTTCTCGAAGTCCGCTTCCTCGACCCCGCTCACCCCTACTACGAAGGTGCCGAGTTTCTCGTTGTTCTTCTGCACCGCGTCTACGGCCTTGACCAGACTGGCCAAGTTGTCGTCCGCCTTTTGGGTGAAGATGATCACCACGGCGGGACGACCCTGCCCGTTGTACCGTCAGACATAGCAGAAGGTCTTACCCGCGCTGCCGCCGGTGACTGCCTTCACATCGAAGGCGCCGCCGATCTTCTTCTCTGGGCCTGACTTCAACTCGTCCGCACGGACCGACGACAGCGAGAACACGATCGCTGCCAGGCCGATCCCCTGGATCACACGCATGAGCTGGACTCCTCACTAAGAAGCCCGCCCGGAACCGCTCCGGGAAGGTGTACTGCTCGTTGCCGAACCGACTCACTCCCAACCGTGGCCAACACGACCGTCACACGCTCCGGCTTCGGGTGGCTGTCACGACGTTGGTGAATGAGGTTGTGTTCTACCTTCCCAAGGTGATGGTGCGTTACCGCGAAGAAGTGATACCCTGCGGCCGGTCAATAAGTGGTGCTTATGGGTCAGGAAACGACCGTGCAGGTGAGGACGAAGGAGAGGAACAAGCGGGCCGGAGCTGGCAACACTCGTCGCCGGTCCCAAACGACGAAGAGTTCTCGCGCACAGGTGAGACCGTCGACCGGCACCGGCTTCAGTTTGCCGGCATTCACCTCGTTGCGCACTGCCAATCGCGAGAGCACCGCGACCCCCGCACCGCCGAGAACCGCGGCCAGGACCGCCTCGCTGCTGCCGAGTTCCAGGACGACGTTGAGCGCCGAGGCCGCGATCCCCGCCCGCTCCAGCGCCTGCTCGAAACAGTGTCGGGATCCGGAGCCGCGCTCGCGCTGCACGAACGGCTGCGCGACAAGATCGGCCCGCGTCAGCCGCCGCTTCCGCCACCACGGGTGCCCCTTTGGGACGACGAGTACCAGTTCGTCGGTCGCGAACGGGCGGGATTCGAGGTGCGATCCGCCGGACGCCCCGACGAACCCAAGGCTGACCTCCCCTGCCTCGATCCGGCGGAACACGGCCTCGGTGTCGGACACGGAGGCACGGACCTGCACGAGGGGGTACTGCTTGCGGAAATCGCCGAGGGCGCGGGGCAGGTGGTGGTGGCCCGGTACGGAACTGGCCGCGAGGAGGAGTTCGCCGGTGACCTCGACCGGGACGCCCGTCACCGCACCCAACGCCTCGGCGGTCAATTCGAGTATGCGGCCTGCGTACTCGTGCAGTTTCCGACCGGCGTCGGTGAGACCGACCCGCCCGCCCTCACGGCGGAAGAGGGGCGTGCGGAGGAGTTTTTCGAGGCACTGCACGCGCTGACTGACCGCGGCCTGCGACAGGCCGAGTTCGCGCGCGGCCGCGGTGAAGCTGCCACGCTCGGCGGCGCAAACGAAGGTGTCCAGGTATGGGAGCTGTTCGGTGCGCATGGTCGCCTCCCTCGCCGCTTCATGATACACTGCCGACGCGTCGCGTTGAATCCGAAGGCCAACTGCCACTCCGCGATCGAACGTGCCGGGTTCCCGGCTCTACGCCCCACGAACCGAGGTCGCCTTATGCGTCCGGCACTCGCCTTCGTCGCCGTCCTGTTGGTTCTTGCCGACGCGCGAGCCCAGGACACTCCGGTCCACCTGTTCGTCAGCGGCAAGGAGGGTTACCCGCGGTACCGCATCCCGTCGCTACTCGTCGCACCCAACGGCGACCTGCTCGCGGTGTGCGAGGGGCGCAAGGACGGCGGCGGACTGAAGGGGAAGATCGACATCGTTCTCAAGCGCAGCACCGACCTCGGCAAGACGTGGTCGAAACTGGTGGTTGTCGCGTCCGACGGCGATAACACGCTCGGCAACCCGTGCCTGCTCGTTGACCGCAAGACCGGCGTCGTGTGGATGGGGCTGACTCGCAGCCTGGGCACCGACACCGAGGAGGGGATCGTCGCCGGCACGAGCAAGGAGCGGACCCGCGTCCTCGTCGTCTCAAGCAAGGACTCCGGCAAGACATGGGGCGAGTTACGCGACATCTCCGAGACCGCTCGCGACCCGAAGTGGACGTGGTACGGGACCGGTCCCGGCACTGGCATCCAGTTGAAGTCCGGTCGGCTCGTCATCCCTGCGTACCACACGCATGAGAAGGGCGGCATCTACCGAAGTCACTTGGTCTTCAGTGACGACGACGGGAAGACGTGGAAGCGGGGCGACCCCGTGGGCCGTCAGATCGGTGAGTGCCATGTGATCCAGAAACAGGACGGCAGTCTCGTCCTGAATGCCCGCACGAACGAGGGGAAGGAGCGGCGGGCCGTCGCCCTCAGCAAGGACGGCGGGGAGACGTGGTCAGAAGCGGAATACGACGCCCTATTCGACCCGCACTGCCAGGGGTGCCTGATACGCCTCCCGGACGCCGCGGGCAAGCCGCGGTGGCTGTTCTCCAACCCGGCCGGGCCGAAGCGACGCGACCTGACGGTGCGGCTCAGCCCCGACGAGGGTAAGACGTGGTCGCGGTCGAAGCTCCTCCAGGCTGGCGACGCGCAGTATTCCTCCCTGGCCGTGCTGCCAGACGGCACCGTTGGGTGCCTCTTCGACCGCTGGGAGTCCGGGAACTACCAACTCTTCTACACCCGCTTCCGCCTCGACGATCTGAAATAAACGCCGTCGAGTAGGGCGGGAGTACCAGGGCGAACTACCCGACCTCGCGAATGGCTAACAAGAGCGAATCATTGCCACGGTGGGCGACGGTTCACACTCGCACCCAATCTCAGAATTGATCCAGCCAGAAGTGGTTCCCGCGATAGTACCGCATCGGGGTCCACAGTTCATAGCGCCAGCCCGGTTCCTTGAACGCGGGATAGGCCATGTACGCGGGCGGGCGGACGTAGGGGTGACCCTTCGGTTCCGGCCACTGCGGGCTGTTCTGCGGCCAGTAGCTGTGCGGGAAGTAGTAATAGGGGTAGTAGGAGTAGCGCGGCAGTGCCGGTTCCGGCCCCTGCGGGAAGTCAAACCGCTGTTGTGGCGATGGCATCGTGTAGAACGCGGGCGGCGGGGGCTGAGCGCCGGGTTGAGCAGACCCGGGTTGCCCAGTGCTCACCCACAGCGCCGCGGTCAGCGCCGCGGACCCGAGTCGCGGGAGCCAAGTGCGCATCATCGTCCTCCGTGAAGGTTGAATTGCGACAGCCGGCTCTCGGAAGAGTCGGTCTTCCTGTCAGTGAAACTATACCGCACGGGTTGCGCTCGCGTCGCCGACGAGCGGCGTCGCGAGTCGGAAATCGTACAAAGAACAGCGCCCTGTGCCGCTTCTGGCGCGCGTTCGACAAGCGCCGTGTTGGAACGCCTCACAGTGAGCCAACGTCCTCCGCTCGCCAAGAATAATTCAAGTCATGACGCAACACACCGACGTATACGACAACCCCTTAATCAGCCGGTATGCCTCCCCGGAGATGGCGGAACGCTGGGGGCCACTGCGTAAGTTCCGCACGTGGCGCCGGCTGTGGCTCGCGCTCGCGGAGGCGGAATCCGAGTTGGGGCTACTCGCGGACGACGGCGTTTCGGCTCGTATCACGCCCACTCAACTCAACGAACTGCGCACGCACCTCGACGACATCGACCTGAAGCGTGCTGCGGCCCACGAGAAGCGACTGCGGCATGACGTGATGGCACACATTCACGCACTCGGGGACATCGCGCCCGGTTGCAAGGAAATCGTTCACCTCGGCGCGACCTCGTGCTACGTCACCGACAACGCCGACCTGATTCTGATGCGCGAGAGCCTGAAGCAGTTGTGCGAATCCCTCGCGTGCGTGATCGACGCGCTCGCGACCTTCGCAACCGCCTGGAAGGATGAGCCGACGCTCGGCTTCACGCACTTCCAGCCGGCACAACTCACGACGGTGGGCAAGCGCGCGACGCTGTGGCTGTTCGACTTCGTCCTCGATCTGCAAGAACTCGAACTTCGGCGCGACGAACTGCCGTTTCGCGGCGCGAAGGGCACGACCGGCACGCAGGCGAGCTTCCTCGCGCTGTTCCGCGGCGATCACAACAAAGTGAAGCAACTCGACCTGCTCGTCGCGAAGAAGATGGGTTTCGACCGTGTGTTCCCGGTCACGGGGCAAACGTACTCGCGTAAAGTTGACACCCAGATTCTGGACACGGTCAACGGTCTCGCACAATCGGCGCACAAGTGGGGAACAGACCTTCGGTTACTCGCGCACCGGCAGGAGATCGACGAACCGTTCGAGGCGGAGCAGATCGGTTCGAGCGCGATGGCGTACAAGCGGAACCCGATGCGCGCCGAGCGCATGTGCAGTCTTTCGCGTTTCATTTCCGGTCTACCCGCGATGGCCGCGAACACCGCTTCGACGCAGTGGTTCGAGCGCACGCTCGATGACAGCGCGTGCCGGCGGCTGTACATCCCGCAGGGGTTTCTCGCAGCCGACGCGGTCCTGCGGATCGCCTTGAATCTGCTCACGCAAAAGAACGAGAGCGGTTGTGGGCTTGTGGTGAACCGCCCCGTGATCGCGAAGAACGTGCGCGAACACCTCCCCTACATGGTGACGGAAAACCTGATGATGGCGGCGGTGCGGGCCGGCCAGGATCGACAAGTGGTTCACGAGATCGTGCGGCAGCACAGCCACGCGGTCACGGCTCGTGTGAAATCCGGCGAAGGCTCATCCACCGAGTTGTTCGACCGGTTGAAGCAGGAGGAAGTGTTTGCGAAAGTGGATTTCGGCGAAGTGCTTGACGCGCGACTGTTCGTCGGGCGATCAAGTGAACAAGTCGAAGAGTTCGTTGGAGAACAGGTCGCGCCGATCCGCGCGCGGTACGCGAGTGTGTTGGGTGGAACCACGGAACTGCATGTCTAGGTCTGTGCCGCTTGCAGCTCAGCAAGTTCGCTGAGCCGCAAGCGGGACAGTCGAATTACAGCCGTTGACTGTACTTCTTGTTACGGCGCCCGAACACTGGCTTCTTCACCGGATCGTTGCCTTCGATGGGCGGTGCGGTGGGCGCCGCCGGCGCGGCGTCGGCACCCCAACCATCGTCTTCCTGGCCATCGGGCTTCGGTGGTGGCTTCACCGCGTCCAGCCCGCTGAACACCACCTTGACCTCGCGGTACGGTCCCTTCGCACGCGGGGCCGCGGCCTCGAAGCCTTCAATCTGGTCCGCCTCAATCAGGCGGTTAATCATCATCTCGATGTCGGTGAGCAACCCGCCCTGCTCCGGTAAAGCGAACGAGATCGCGATCCCGTCCTTGCCGATGCGCCCGGTGCGCCCGATCCGGTGGACGTAGTTCTCGATGTCCATCGGTAAGTCGAAGTTCACGACGTGCGACAGATCCACCACGTCGATCCCGCGACTCATCACGTCGGTCGCGATGAGGTACTTGATCTCGCCGGTGCGGAACGCAGCCATGATCTTTTCGCGCTGCGACTGCGGCAAGTCGCCGTGAATCACCGCGGCCTTCGGGACCGCGCGCTTGAGGTCGCGATAGAGGTTGTCGGCCCAGCGCTTCCGCTCCACGAAGATGAGGCACTGCCGCGGCTTCTCGCGCTCGATCACGCGTTTCAGTAACTCGAACTTGCGGTCCGGGTCCACCGTGAAGTAGCTCTGGCGAATCTTGTCCACGGTCAGCGTGTTTGGCGTCATGTGCAGGTGAACCGGATCTTTCATGTACCGGTTCACGAGGCGCTTGATCGACTCGGGCACCGTCGCTGACATGAGCAGCGTTTGCCGTTCCGTCGGACAGCGCTTCAGAATGCGCTCGATGTCATCGCGGAACCCGATGTCGAGCATCCGGTCGGCTTCGTCGAGTACCGCGTAGCGCACCTGGGAGAGCGACATCGACCCGCGTTGCAGGTGGTCGAGCATGCGCCCTGGCGTACCCACGACAAGGTCGCAACCGCGGGCGAGGCCGTTCAACTGGCTCTGCATCCCGGTGCCGCCATAAACCGGGATGCACCTGAATTTACTGCTCGGTGCGAGCCTCTCGGCCTCGGTCGCGATCTGAAGCGCAAGTTCGCGTGTCGGCGTCATCACGACACCGATCGGCCCCTTCAGTGTGTGCGGGCGCCAGCGGTTCAGGAACGGGATGAGGAACGCGGCCGTCTTGCCGGTGCCGGTCTGTGCTTGCCCAATCACATCCTTACCGCGAAGCGCTGGCGGTATCACCGCTTCCTGGATCGGCGTGGGGTGTGTGTATCCGGCCTGGTTGATGGAGTCCATCAGTGGGCGCATCAACCCCAGGTCCGCGAACACCATCGCGGGGTCTGTTTCCGGTGGCGGAGATGCTTCGTGGTCAGGGTCGTCCGAGGGATCGCCATCGTCATCGTCGTCGAAGTCGCTTGCGTCCTCGTCGGAGTGGGCGTTTTCGTCAACCGGTTGGTCGGAATCCGGCTCTTCGGACGGAACGGGTTCGGAATCGGCTTCGGGAACGGTCCAGTCGTCCCCGTTCGTTGGGGGAATCAACACATACTCCATCAGTTAGCGTGAACGAGGGACACTGCTGTGTCGGGAGAAAAGGTAATCACTCTTCTCCCTCTTAATGGTAAGGGAAGCAGCGCGGAATTGTCTACTCGACTTGCGAGAAGGTCGAAAATGCGCACTGCTGCTCTGTTTAGCGTAGGCCCCAGCGGGGCCGCGCCTCAACAATCCGGCGCGGCCCCGCTGG
>SXID01000084.1 GCA_005772955.1 Planctomycetia bacterium | reverse complement strand
GGTCCCGAACCAAGCGCTCTAGCCAAGCTGAGCTACAGCCCGTCATTTCTATTGTTTGGGTATGTTATCCAGCACATCGAGGGAGTCAATACCAACGTCCGCCGTTCCGCCGTTCTGCCCGTTGCCACTGGGATACCATGCCGGCATACTGAGGACAACGGCCTACGGTGCCGGTTCGCGATCGTTGTCCTGTTCGCACCCACAGATCCGCCGCGTCGCGGTCGTCCGGCGCACCACATGATGCACCCCCTGTTCGCCGTGTTCACACCACTCATGGCTGCCGGTGCCGCTGGCGTCGCAGTCGGCGTGCCGCTCGTCGTACACCTCCTCTTTCGAAAACGATATCAGATTGTCCCCTTCGCCGCGATCAGGTTTCTCCTGGTCGCGGAGCGCCGGCACAAGCGCCGCATCGACCAGTGGGTGCTACTCGCGCTCCGCACACTAGCGCTGATCCTTTTGCCCTTCGCGATGATCGCCACAACACCGTGGGCCGAAGATCTCTGGCAACTGATCAGACCGGGCACTTCGGAGACGATCGCGAACGTCCCACGCACCCACCACGTCCTCGTCCTCGATGCCTCTCTGAGCATGACCGCACGCGCCGACGGCGATCAGACCCGGTTCCAGCGCGCGATCACCCAGGCCGAGAACCTCGTCCGCTCCGGCAACCCCGGCGATGGCTACACCGTCCTGGTCCTCACGACCGCGATTCAACCGCTTGTGCCGGGCCCCTCGAACGATCCCGACAAGGTCGTGGCCGAACTGCGGAAGCTGAAACCAACACACAGTACCGCCGACCACACCACCACACTCGCGACTGTCGCCGATGTCCTCGCGCGATCCCCCCGCGCCTACCCGCGGCGCCAACTCACGTTCTTCACCGACCTGCAAAAATCGTCGTGGGTGAACGCGGTCCCGCGCGCCGAGAACAGCACCGCAGAACTCTGGCAGCGCATCGTGTCCCGTTCCGATGTGGCTATCGTGGACACCGCGGGCCACGACGCCGAAAACCTCGCCATCGCCGAGATCACCCTCGCTGACCCGATGCCGATCGTCGATCAACCGGTCACGGTCACAGTTGTCGTCGCCAACCTCGGGCGCGGCGAGCGCAAGGGCGTGCGTGTCGAGTTGCTACTGGGACGACCGTCCGCCGGGGGTGACACCCTCACCTCAGTCGAGCAGAAACCCGTCGAGGCGATCCCCCCCGGCGGCCGCCAGCAGGTGAAGTTCGACCTCGACCACCAACAGCGGTTCCGTGAACGCGGCGTTCACATCCTTCAAGCGAAACTCGTGGACAGCGACGACCTGGTCGCCGACGACAGCCGCGCGCTCGCTGTCGAGGTGCGCGATGGACTGCACGCGGTTCTCGTTAACGGTAACGCCGACCCCAACGCGAACCGCCGGGCCGCCACGCACCTCCACCGCGCGCTGTTCCCGCCCGGCGCCAAGCTCACCGACACGCCTAACCGACCACGCGAGCCGGTCACCCCCGCCGAATTCCTCGACCCCGCATACGACATCACCGGCGTCGATTGCGTGTTCCTCTGCGACGTGCCGAACCCGACCGCCGCCCTGGCCGCGAAACTTGACGCGGTACTCCGGCGCGGCGGAACCGTCGTCATCGGCTTGGGGCCGAACTCCTCATCGTCCGCAAGCCTCGCGAAATACAACGCCGAACTCTACCGCGAAGGAGCGGGCGTGCTGCCCGGCGCTCTCGGTGATGTCATCACCGGTACCGGACCTGATGACCCCGGCTTCCGGCTCGCGGCGGAAGAGGATGCGTACAGCCGGCCGCCACTCGTGTTGTTCAGTTCCCCCAAACTGCGGACTGAACTGATCAACGAACCATTCCGTTCTTATGTGAAGCTCGACTCGCCAGCAGACGGCCGCGCCCATCGGCTACTGACATTCTCACGCCCGGTCTCGAACCCGATGCCTAAGGCAACGCCCTCCGCCACGAAGCCCGACCCGGCGATCGTAGAGTGGACCAAACACCGCGGGCGTGTGTACGTCTTCACCAGCACGTTCAACCGCGACTGGACCGACTGGGCGACGATGCAAACCTACCTCGTGTTCTGGCACGAGTTCCTCAAGTACTCCGTCGCGAATCCGGACCGGCACACGCTCCGCACCAGCGAAACGATCGAGGAGTTCTTCCCGCCATCTTCCGCCGGGCTGATCGCCGGGATCAACGGTCCCGATGGACTCATCGCCGCTGTCCCGCTCGTGCTACAAGATGAAGCCGGTGTCGCCCGATTCACGAACACCACCGCGAGCGGCCTGTACCGAATGGGCCTCAACGGAGCACGCGACCGCGCGTTCGCGGTGAACGTGCCCGAGATCGTCGTCGGTGCACCAACGGAATCGGACCTCACGCGCATCGACCCGCGCGAGTTCAAGTCTCTAAGCGGCGTGCAGTTCGTCCCCGACCCGACCGAGGTGAAACCGACCAGCGAGAGTGGCGCGGTCATCACCACGGCCCCGCGTCCACACGGCCCCTGGATCGCACGCGCAGCGGTGCTGTTCGCGGTGCTCCTGCTCGTAACGGAACTGATCCTCGCATGGCGTCTCGGACCATCGCGCACCGGCGGCGGAGGCAGCGCGACCGCACGCTCGCCCCTCGTGCGACTGATCACACTCGCGGCGGCGTTCGTCCCGCTCGCGCTCGGCGCCGCGGTGCTGTTCGCGGTGTTCCATGCCGAACGCACCGGGAACCCGCTTGGGTTCCTCCCGCATGGCCCGCGTGCGAGCGTCGAGTCCACCGCCGGCATGCCCACCGCCGGCCCGGGCGAGGGCACCCGGTGGCGACTCGAAGGCGCCACCGCCTTCTTCAAGAACGCGGTCACCGACCGGCGCGTCGTCGGTACGCTTGCATTCGGCTGCCTCGTGCTCACGCTCGGCGTGTACCGGCTCGAACGCCGGGCGGCCGGCGGGTTCGGTCGCCTCGTTGTGCCCGCGCTGCTCCGGTGTGCCGTCTTCCTGCTCGCGCTGTTCGTGCTCCTCCCACAACTGCGGCTCGCATTCGACCGCGAGGGCTGGCCCGAAGTCGTCATCCTCCTCGACACCTCCGCGAGCATGGCCAAGGTGGACGAGATGCGCGACCCCGCCGTGCGCGCGAAGGCGGAAGAACTGGCGGGCACCACTGACCTTTCTGAAGCGAACCGGCTCAGGCTCGCGCAAATGCTCCTCACACGCAAAGACGCCGACTGGCTCGACAAACTGCTTCGCGAGAAGCAGGTGAAAGTTCACATCTTCGCTGTGGATGCAAAGGCCGAGGTACGCCCGGTTGCCACCGTGGAGGATGAAAGCCAACTCGCGGACGCTCGCGACGCACTCAAGAAGTTGGAACCGACTGGCGACGGATCGCACCTCGGCGACGGCGTCGAAGACGTGCTGAAGAAGTTCCGCGGTGGCACGCTCTCCGCCATCATCATGTTCACCGACGGCGTCACCACCGCAGGCAACGATCTGCCCAAAGCGGCCCGCGCCGCAGCGCTCGACGGCGTCCCGCTGTTCCTCGTCGGCACCGGCGACCCGTGGCAGACCCCCGACCTCGCACTCACCGACCTGCAAGCGGAAGACGTGGTCGGTCGCGGTGACCAGCTCGTCCTCAAGGCGCGGCTCACCGCGAAAGGCGACGTGCCCGCCAATCCGGTCACGGTATCCCTCAAGGAGCGGCTCGCGAACGGCAAACTCGAAGACCGCGGACAGGTCACCGTCACCCCAGACCTGAATGGCAACCCAGTGGACGTAACCGTGACACACGTTCCGATGGAGATCGGCGAGAAGACGTTCATCCTCAGCGTGCCTACGGTGCCGGGCGAAACCAACCGGCGCAACAACGAGATCGAGCGCATGATTCTCGTGACCGAATCACGCCGCATACGCGTCCTGTACGTTGAAGGCTACCCGCGCTACGACTTCCGGTTCGTGAAGGTCATGTTGGAACGCGAGTCGGACAGGTCCATCGGCGGCAAGGCGGTCGAGGTCCAGGTGGTGCTGCTCGACGCCTCGAAGGGCTGGGCGGAAACCGACCGCTCCGCGTTCCGCGGCGACTTCCCGACGCGCGCGGAACTGTTCGACTTCGACGTGGTCGTCCTCGGGGACGTGGACCCGAAGCAGGTGCCGCGATCGGCGCTCGCGCTGCGCGACCTCGCCGATTTCGTGAAGGAGAAAGGCGGCGGGTTGCTCTTCCTCTGCGGCGAACACGGCACTCCGGCCGCCTACGTGGACACGCCACTCGCGGAAGTACTGCCGGTGATTCCCAGCGATCTTCCGGTGGTGACGCGCCCGACCGAAGAGCAACCGATTACAGAAGGGTTCCGCCCGCGGTGGACGCCAGTCGGTAAGCAGCACCCGATCTTTCTGCTCTCGCCCGACGAGGCCGAATCCAACCGCGTGTGGAACCAGTTCCAGGAACTGCTCTGGTACGCGAAGGGCTACCGGCCGAAGCCGCTCACGCGGGTGCTCGCGACCCACCCCACGGTGCGTGCCGAGGGCGGCGCTGCCGGCGAGAATCACCCGCTCGTGGTGCAACAGTTCGTCGGCAATGGACCGGTAATGTTCTTCGGGTTCGACGACACCTGGCGATGGCGATACCGCAACGACGAGGACCACTTCGACAAATTCTGGATGCAGACGATGCGGGTTCTCTCCCGCTCGCGGGTTCGCAGGCCAGAAGTGCGCATCGTGCCCAAGACCGAGTTCCGCCGTAACGAGAAGGTGACCGTGCAGGTGCGGTTCCCGATCGAGTCACCTGCACCTGCGGGCGTCGCGCCGGTCCGCGTGACGATGACACGCTCGCCGCTGCTGAAGCCGGACGGTACGCCCAGCCCCGGCGCGACGGAAACCAGCACGATCACGCTCACCCGCACGCCCGGCCCGACGGTGCTGTTCGAGACAACTCTGGCCCGCGCCCCTGATGGCGAATACCGGTTCGAGTTGACCGATCCCGAAGTGCAGGGCGCGCGGCCGTTCGCAAACGCACGCGTGTTGCCGCCGATGGACGAGCGCGAGCGAACAGAACTGAACCGTACCGACCTCGTCGCGTCCGCGACCATCTCCGGCGGCGGGTTCTACACGCTCGCGAACGCGACCGATGTCCTCAACGACCTGAAGAACCTTCAGCGAGTGCCGTTGAACCAGCCGTGCCCACCGGTGCCGCTGTGGAACCAGCCGTTCATCTATGTATTGCTATTATCACTTCTGCTGGCCGAGTGGCTTTTGCGGAAGCGTGAGCGACTGTTATGATGGTGGGTTGTGGAGTGTGAAAGCAGAAGACGCTCACTTGGCCGCGAAGCGCGGCCGAGTGAGGGGTCAGCTTCGCTCAGAGGTTCCGTATGGCACTGCTTCTGCGCCCGCCGACCGAGCGTGAATCGCTCCCGAACCAACTCGCCGACCTCGGCCGCACACGCAAGCGGGTCGCGCTCGCGTCCGGTGCGTTCGCTTTCGTCGCCACCATTGTTGGTGTCGCCACGCTCGCGGGGTTCCTCGACGCTGCTCTCCACCTGCCGCCACTCGTTCGCGCGATGTTTCTCCTGACGTGCCTCGCAGCCGGTGGCATTGTGTGCGTTCGCGGTGTTGGCCGCGCGCTGCGATACCGCACCGACGCGCTCTCCATCGCGCTCGAACTCGAAGACCGTTTCCCCACACTCAACGACTCTCTGGCGTCGGCCGTGTCGTTCCTCGGCACCAGCGAAGAGTCCGCGAACGAAGACCGACCTCCGAGGCCGACTGGGGTCTCCAACCGGCTTACCGCGTCCGCGGTGCGCGTGGCTGAGCGACGCGCCGGGCGGCTGCCGCTTGACCACATCATTCCGGCCGGGCGCTGCTGGCGGAACGTCTGGCTGTGCCTCTCGGCAGTTGCCATCGCTATTCCGCTCGCGCTGTTCAACACGGGCCGCGCCGCAACCGCGTTCGTCCGACTCGCGGATCCGTTCGGCGCGCACGCATGGCCGACCAAGACCCGCATTGAGTTCCTCGCACCGAGGACTTTCCCCGCGCGCATCCCAAAAGGCGACTCGTTTGAATTGAAGTTTGCGGTCCGCGGCGTACTTGCCGGTCCAGCGACCGTTACCGTTCGCATGAGGGATGGGAGCGGGTTCGAGGAGCAGTTCCCACTCTCGTTCAACAACGACACGCAAGTCCCCGGTGCAGCGGTCGTGACGACCCGCTTCGACTCGTCCCGCGTGTCGAGTACGTTCGAGGTGCGAGTCGGTTCTAATGATGCGTTCACCGACTGGGAGTCGGTCACGGTCGTCCCGCCGCCGCGCCTCGTGCCGCTCGATGGCCGCGCGTCGCCGCAGTTTCACATCACGCCACCAGCGTACACGAAGTTGCCCTCGGGCAACCTCCCGCCGGGGGCATCCGCGATCGAGATCCCGACAGGCACCGTGATTCATTTCCGGGCCGCGACCGACGTGCGACTTTCGGCAGCGGTCCTGACCTACGTTGGCGACAGGAGCGATGTCGTGAACGCCTCTCCGGTCGCGCACCTTGGGCACCTCGACCCGATCGCCGCGATCGCCGCGCAGGGACTCGCCGACGGGTTCGCCGTCGACATCCCGCTGACGATTTCGGAAGACGGCACCCGCATCTCCGCGACGTTCATTCCGCCGCTGTCGGGCCCCTACGCATTGAAACTCACTGACGACACCGGCCTGACCGGGGCTCGTCCGATCAAGATCGACCTCGTCGCCGACCCAGTGCCGAAAGTCACGCTGCACCGCCCCTTCGCGGGGCGCGACCCGGTGTACCTCACACCGACTGCATCCGTCTTCGTGAACGCCAGCGCGCTAGACCCACTTTACGGAGCGCGTAGGCTGTACCTCGAATACCGCGTTGGGCAAGCCGGGCGCACGCGAACTCGCCCGCTCAGCGAGGCCGAGAACGTGCCCGTCCAGGCCTTCGCGGGATTGGTCGGCGGAACGGCGTTCGCACTTGCGCCACCAACGGGGAGTATCGACGTTTCCGCAAGTGTCCCGGTCGCGTCGTTCCTTCGCGACGACGGCACGCCTCTTCGTGAGGGCGACTTGTTCATTCTTCGCGCCGCGGCCGAAGACTTTGATGATGTCGCGCCCCTGAAGGGACCTGGACGGAGTATCGGCGAAGTCGAAATTCGCATCACGTCGCCGGAAGCGATTGACGCGTGGCTCCAGAAAGAGCTCGCAACGATCCGTCCCGAACTGGGTCGCATTCTCGCGCAACAACGAGAGGCGCGACAGAAAACGGCCGAGGTATTGCCGCTGCCGGGTGGAGTGCTATCGCAGGACGACCGCGACCGGCTTGTCAGCGCGGAACAAGGTCAGCGGCAGATTACTGGGAAGATCACCGACGTGGCGCGGGGTCTTCGTGCGAAGGCCGACTTGCTTCACGCAACGGTCCGCGCCAACGGGCTGCCCAAGTCGAACACGACCGACCGTGTGGAAGTCGTCGCGGCGGAACTCGGGCGCACAGCCGACCGCGACCTCAGCACCGCGGAGCAGAATCTTGGCGACGCGATGCGGCTCGCGTGGCAGCCAGCGAAGCCCGGCCAAGAGAAGGAACTCGTGAATTATCTACGCAAGACCGGGCGCAGTCAGAAGAACATCGAGGACACCGCGATCACGCTACTCGAACTGCTCTCGCTCTGGGGCGGAGCTGGCGAGATTCGCGGCGAGGCTCGTGTTCAGAAAGACAACATCCAACGTCAGCTCGTGGCCAATGAACAGCTCAAGGATCGCGTGAAACCGGGCACGGTGAGGCCAACCGACGACGAGCAGCGCGAACTCGACCGCGCCGGCCTCCGAGCCGAGCAATCCGCGGATCAGGCCCGCGAACTGATCGCCCGCGCCGCGCGACTCGCGAGTGAGAAGGATACGCAGGCCAAAGTCCTTCGCGCGCAGGCCGCGATCAAGGAGAAGGAAGGAGCCGATCTGAAGCGTCGAGCGGACCTAAACGAGAACCCGGTGGAGAAATCGTCGCTGAACGCGCAGGCCGACGCGGTCGCCGCAACCGCCACCGACATGAAGGCCGCCGCGGACAAGGCCGAGGCCGAAGCGAAAGCGCTTCGCAAGGGCATCGACGCGGCTGGCGGCCAGGAGCTTCCCAAAGAACTCCGCGATGCTGCCGATGAGTTACGCAAGAGCAGGCAGAGCGTGGCAGCGAACTTCCTTCGTTCCAGTGCCGCCCGTCTTGAGGCGCTTGCCGACGCGCTCACCGAGAAGGAAACGGACGCGGTGCCCGAACTCGCGAAACCGAAGATTCAGAAGCGTGCTGCTGATCAACTCGACGCGCTCGCCGCTGCTCAGGATAGTCTCCGCAAGCGGGTCGAAGCCGCGTCACGCATCACGGACCCTGTTCAGCGTGCCGAAACGCTCAAGGTGCTAGGGCAGGAGCAGGACAAACTCATCGAACGCGGGCGCGAACTTCTCCAGAAGCTCACCGCGGACAAGGTAGACGATGCGGCACACGACCTGCGCGCGGCACTCGACAAGATGGACGCTGCACGCGACGACCTGGAGAATGGCCAGCCGAACGCGCGCGCCCAGCGCGAAGCGGTGGAACGACTCGATAACGCCCGCGACCGGCTCGACGCCGAAGCCGCGCAAGGCGGTCGGCAACTCTCCGATGAGAAGCGACGCAAGCTCGCCGATCAGGTGAAGGCGCTGCTCGAACGGCAGAAGGCTGCGGTCGCGGAGGTGGTCCGCATTCACAGCGAGGTCGCGAAGCAGAAGGGGTGGGACAAGCTCCTCCTCACGAGCTATTCGGACGTCGATACGGTGCGCGAAACGGAAATCGCGATCGAGGTCCGCAAGCTCGCGGAGAACGAGTTCGCGCAGTTCCCGGTCTTCGTGCGATTGCTCACGGACTCCGCGAACGCGATCGACCTGGCACGCGCGAAGATCAAGACCCGATGTGACGACGCGGACCTCACCGCGGCCTACGATGAGGATCTCGAAGCACTCGGCGACCGGAAGGTGCTGCGGCCGATGGAACTCGCGCTACGGCGCCTGCAGCAACTCGCCGATGCCCTCAAGCCGGACGAGAAGCCAACGAAGAAGGACAATCCCGCGAACCCGCCCAAGGCGCCGAACAAACTGCCGAACCCCAACGGGGGCGGCGATCAGGACGCGGTTCCGCCGCTCGCGCAACTGAAGGTCCTCCGCACGCTGCAAGCGGAACTCAACGACCGCACGGCACAGTTTGCGAAGGATCACCCTGACGCGGATAAACTGACTGACGCGGAGAAGGAAGAACTCAAGGAGTTGGAACAGACGCAACGCGAGATCGCCGAGCTGTTCGAGCAGATGGCGAAACTGTTCCCGCCCCAGGACACGCCAAACGAGGCGCCGAAGGACTTGCCGCCGGCCCCGGAGAAGCCATGAACCGCGTATCGTTCGTCGTGCTGTTTGTTGCGGCGGTGTCACTCCCGAATGCGCGGGCGCGGGCCGAGGTGCCTGTCGCGCCGCCGCCGCGCGAGATCCGCCCCGACGGCACCCGCGACCCCGTGCCGAAGGCCGAGCGACCCGCGAAGGGCGAAGACCCGGCCGTCACCGTCAAGCGCATCATCGACAACTCGAAGGAGGTCGGTGACAAACTCGCGAAGACCGACACCGGCACCGATACGCGCAAGACGCAGGGCAAGATTCTGTCCGACATCGACGCGCTCATCAACCAGCAAGAGAACCCGCCGCCCCCGCAACCCGACAAGGACAAGGAGAAGGACAAGCAGGATATGGGCGACAAGAAGGACATGAAAGACCCGATGATGGACCCGGGGATGAAGAAGGACGGAATGCCAATGGGTAAGGACGGCATGGACATGATGCCGATGCCGAAGGGCATGGGGATGGGGGATCCGCCTCCGATGGGCGGTATGGGAGAGCGCAAGCCGCGCATGGGCGATCCGATGAACGACAGCAAGAAGGAACCCAACGGCAACGCGAAGGAACCGAGCAAACCCGACAACGACCCAACAAAGAAGAGCGGCACACCAAAAGACCCGACAGACCCCGCGGGCACCGCTGGCGGGAACCCGATGGGCAAGGCCGGGATTGGCAACGCGGCGCTGCCGTTCGAGGAGAGCGTCGCGAAGGACGTGTGGGGGCACCTGCCGTACAAGATCCGTCAGCAGATGTCGCAGTACTACAAGGACGAGTTCACACCGAAGTACGCGGAACTGCTCCGGCTCTACTACTCGTCGCTCTCGGACAAGGGAACGAAGCCCGAGAAGAAGTGACGAGGCTTTGATTTCTTTTCGTGGCACAGACAAGAATGGCCGTCCCACCAAGACAAGAAACACAGACGGTCCGCTCACCGCAGGTTCCCGACATGCGTAACCCTCTACGATCCGTGTCGCGACGCAACTTCCTCCGGGCCACGACCGTGGGCGGGGCGGTCGCCGCGCTCCACCTCACCGCGTTCGCACAACCGGGCGGCGGGCCGCGGCCCGACGGCCTCGGCGGGCCGCGGTCGGACACAGGCGCTGAGTTCATCACAAACGACACGCAAGCGGCCATCGACCGCGGTCTGTCTCTGCTCGCGCTAAGTCAGGCTAACGATGGGTCGTTCGGCGAGCGAGTCGGCGGCGCCACCGCAGGCATCACCGGCCTGGGCGGGCTGGCGCTCTTGGGCGCCGGGCACCAACCGGGCCGTGGCAAGTACGGGAAGAACGTGAGCCGCGTGGTCGATTACATCACCGGACTAGTGACCGGCACGAACCCCGGTTTCCTGACTGCCAACGAGGGTCAGTTCGGGCGCCTCGGCACCCAGCCCAGCGCGATGTACAGCCACGGGTTCGCCAGTCTGTTCCTCGCCGAAGTGTGCGGCATGATGCCGGAGGCGATCCGGCAGAAGCGGGTGCGTGCGGTACTCGAAAAGGCGACCACGTTCGGGACCGCCGCACAGAACCACGAGGGTGGATGGCGATACGAACCAAACGCGCCGTACGCCGACGTGTCGGTCACTGTCGCGTTCATGATGGCGCTGCGAGCCGCGCGTAACGCGGGCGTGTTCGTTCGCAAGGAGTTCGTCCGCAAGGGCGCGAAATACATCCGCGAATGCCAAATGGCCGACGGTGGGTTCAGCTACCTCAAGGGCGGGCAGGGGCTAGGAAGTGCGTTCGCCCGCACAGCCGCAGCGGTCGTCGGGTTGTATAGCGCCAGCGTACCCGAAGACGAGGAAGTGAACAGCAAGGCCACCGAGCGCGGGTTACGCTACCTACAACAGTTCATGCCGAACCGCCAATTCAATCAGCGAGAGTTGCCCCCGGCGCACTACTACTATGGCCAATACTATGCGGCCCTGGCGATGTGGGCGGCTGGCGGCGACTACTGGCGCACGTGGTTCCCGGCGATCCGCGACGAACTCCTCGGCCGGGCCCGCGCCAATGGCGGCACCTGGAACGACCACTGGCACGGCAGCGCCTATGCCACGGCCATGAGCCTCATCGTGCTGCAACTGCCCAACAACTACCTCCCGATCCTGCAGAAATAGTGTTTGGGTTTTAGCCCTCTCCGCGGGCTAAAACCCAAACACCAAACGCTATTTCGCCACCGGCACGAACTTCACGCACACACATTTGCTCACCTTCACCGTGTTGTCAGTTTCTTTGCCCTTGCCAGTCTTCGCGTCAAGTTCCCACACACCGACCTTCTCGCCCGCCTGACTCGCGATCAGCATCCACTTCCCGGAGGGATCGATGTTGAAGTTGCGCGGCGTCTTGATGTCGCCAGCGATGTGGCCGGCGACTGTCAGTTTGCGGTCCTCGCCCACCTTGAACACAGCGACGCTGTTGTGCCCGCGGTTCGACACGTACACGAATTTCTCGTCAGGCGACATGATGCACTCTGCGGTAGAGTTGCCTTTCGTCGGCGCCGGCAGTGTTGAGAGCGACTGCACCACCTTGCCGTTGTCGATCACGTTTACGGTGGAGTCGAGTTCGCCGCACACGTAAGCGAACTTTCCGTCCGCAGCCAACGCGATGTGTCGCGGGCCGCTCCCGGCGGGGGTTGCCACGTCCCTCGACTCGTCTTCAACCAAGCCCTTCTCCTTGTCGATCTTGAACGCCTTCACCTTGTCGAGTCCGAGGTCCACGGTGAACACGGTCGTGCCGCTCGCGTCGAACGCGCAGCAGTGCCCGTGCGGTGCTTTGGTGCCCATCTTGTGTTGAACGAACCCGATCCGCTTCCCGAGTTTGCCATCAGCCCCCACCGCGAAGACACACGTGCTGCCGCCACCGTAGTTCGCGATCGCTACAGCATCGCCCTTCGGGCTGACCGCGATGTGGCACGGGCCACCGCCGCCGCTCTTGTCTTCGTTCAGTTTCGTCAGCGTGCCGGTCTTGGCGTCGAGTGCGAAGGCGACCACCGCACCGCCCTCTTTGCCGCCGCCTTCACCGACCGCGTACAGGAATTTCTTGTTGGCCGAGACTGCGACGAACGACGGACTGCCCATCTCGGCTGCGAGTGTCGGCTCCGAGAGTTTGCCAGTTGCGTCGTCGAACTTCGCCCGGTAGATGCCCTTGCTGTCTTTTTCGCCTTTGCCGGTGTACACACCGAAGTACACCCAGTGTTCGGCAGCAGAAGCAACGGACCCGACCGCGACCAGTGCGGCGACCAGAGCAATGCGAGTGAGCAACATGGAGAGTCTCCTTATTGTCGAGAAAACGATCCCCCAAAAGGGGGAAGCGGGTTGATGATAATAACCCCGGTCCGTATCGGGTAATAAAAACCGCCATTCGGAGAACCGCCATGCGAATCTTGTTCACCCTCGCGCTCGCCTCGCTGTTCGGATCACTCGTCGCTCGCGCGGAGCAGCCGAAGAAGACAGCCGAGGCGAAGGCTGACAACTGGGTCGATCTGATGACGCCGGACGTGTGGAAGAAAGTGGACGCCAAGTGGATCGTCACCGACGATGTGAAACTCGCAGCGGACACGAAGGGCAAAGCCGATGTGCGTCTGAAAGCGGACAAGAAAGACGGCGGTAAGGTATGGGTCAACGGCGAAACCGGGCGGCTCCCGAACCTCATCACGAAGGAAGCGTACGGAGACTGCGAGATTCACGTCGAGTTCCTGCTCGCAAAAGGCTCGAACGCCGGGGTCAAGTTCCACGAGGTCTACGAAATCCAAATCTATGACAGCTTCGGCAGCAAGAAGGAACTGACCGGCAGCGACATGGGCGGCATCTACCCACGAGCGAACCTCGAAAAAGGCGGCTACCTCGACAAGGGTGTGCCACCGAAGGTGAACGCTGCGAAGGCACCGGGCGAGTGGCAGACACTTACCGCGGTGTGGAAGGCGCCGAGGTTCGATCCGAAGGGCGAGAAGACCGCGAGCGCGATCATGGTGAAGGCGACACTGAACGGCGAGGTAATCCACGAGAACGTGGAGGTGAAGACCCCAACCGGCGGAAACTGGGGTAAGAAGGAGACCGCGACCGGCTCGTTCATGATCCAGACGGACCACGGGCCGACCGCACTCCGCAACGTGAAGATTCGCGCCGTGAAGTGATGCGCCGGGTGAAGACAGCCGCCAAGAAATTACTTCCGCGCGCGTTCGGCGAGCGCGGACCGTACCGGTTCGGGCAGGAACTTCGTCAGGTTCCCGTCGAGCGCCGCGATCTGCCGCAGCAGCGACGAACTCACGTGCGAGAACTCTTCCTTCGCCATCAGGAACAGCGTCTCGATCTGTGGATCTTGAGCCAGGTTCATCAACGACATCGTGAACTCGTACTCCATGTCGGACAGCGTGCGCAGCCCACGTAGCAGGATCCGCGCGCCGCACTCGCGCACGAACCGCACCGCGAGGCCGTCGAACGACAGCACCTCCACGTTCGGCAACCTCTCCGCGTTCTCGCCCTTCCCGCTGACCACGTCGCGGATGAGTTGTACCCGCTCCTCGGTACTGAATGTGGTCTTCTTGTCGGGGTTGATTCCAACGCCGACGATGAGTTTGTCGAACAGTCGGCTGCCACGTTTGATGATGTCGAGGTGGCCGTAGTGGACCGGGTCGAACGTGCCGGTGTACACGGCGACCCGCGCGCTCAGTGTGCCGTCGGGCATACGTCCCTCCAATTCATACTGCGGCGAGGAATCGGTCGATCTCGTTTTCAGTGTTGTAGGCGTGCGGGCTAACCCGAACGCGCCCCGCGCGGCTATTCACCGCGACGCCCGCTGCCTTGCACCGGTGCAACACCTCTTGCGGTGGTTGCGTTGGGTGCGTCAGCGACACTATGCCAGACTTCTCGTTTTGATCTCGCGAACTGAACACCGACCAGCCGAGGGACAGTGCTCTGTCACACAGGTAATCGGTCAGTTCGATCACGCGGCGTTGAACCTTTTCGGTGCCCACACTGAGCAACAATTCGAGGCTCGCGCCGAACGCGGTGATGCCCGGCATGTTGTACGCGCCGCCTTCCCAGCGCCCCGCGTGCGGCTTCAACGTGAAGTCGATAGTTGAGAACGCCCACGGATTCACCACGCTGAAAGCCCCGACGCCGATGGGGTGCAGGCGTTCGACCCACTCGCGACGAATATAGCCGATGCCCGCGCCTTCGGGACCGAGCAACCACTTGTGCCCGTCGGCAGCCAGCGCGTCAATCGGCGTTCTCTGAACATCGATCGGGAAGACACCCAGTGCCTGAATCGCGTCTACGAAATAGAAGATACCCTTCTCACGGCAGAGTTCACCGAGCAGGTCGAGGTCGTGCCGGAATCCGCTCGCGAACTCGACCGCGGACACCGTCAGCACACGCGTGCGGTCGTTAACCGCGGTGCGAATGTCGTCGATCGCGATGCGGTTTCCGCGACTCGGCACAGTGCGCACTTCGACCCCGCGGTGCGCGAGGTTCATCCATGGGTACTGATTGGCGGGGTACTCTTCCGCCGCGAGTACGACGTTATCGCCCGCCTTCCACGGGAAACCCTCCGCGATCACACCGATGCCGTGCGTGGTGTTCGGCACGAAGTACACGTCGTCGGCGTTCGGCGCGTTGATGAGTTTCGCCGCGAGCGAACGGACGTGCGCGATGCGCGACGCCCATTCGCGGAACGCGGTCACGCCATTGGCCGCGAGGCTCTGCGCGTAGCCGTGCAGCGCCACGACCGCCGGCGTCGGCAGCGGCGAAACCGCGGCGTGATCCAGGAACGCCCACGTCGATGTAATGGGAAACTGGGAGCGGAACGCGGACCAGTCCATTTAACGCCCCGTGCATGGCTGCTCTCGGCGGGGCGATTGTGACCCACACGCACCGCGCATACAATCCAAAACTGACCCCCGCGCACATCTCTCACCACCACGAGGTCTGACTGTGCTGGCTGACCCGGGACGAACACAGTACGACCTGCGGTTCCGCGTGCTGGGATTCCCAGTACGCGTGCACCCGTGGTTCTGGATCATCACCCTCCTGTTCAACGGCGACCAACTGCTGCGAATTGGTGCCGAGTACCTGCTCGTGTGGGTCGCGATTGTGTTCGTGTCGATTCTGGTTCACGAACTGGGCCACGCGCTAGCATTCCGTCGATTCGGGGCCGAATCGGACATCGTGCTGTATGCGTTCGGCGGTTTGGCGATCCCGACGCATACTATTTCCGGGCGTGGGCGGCGCATCCTCGTTTCGCTCGCGGGCCCAGGCGCGGGCTTCGTGTTGTGCGGCCTGGTCTACGGCTCCAATCTCGCGCTCGAATGGGGCCAATCAGCAGACGGCAAAATGCCAAACGGCATTTTCACGTGGTTCGTGTACCGTCAACTCCTGTGGGTGAATTTGGGCTGGGGGCTGTTCAATCTGCTGCCGGTGTTCCCGCTCGACGGTGGGCAGGTGAATCGCGAGTTGTGTGGGATGAGGTGGGGCGTGCGCGGCAAGCGCATCTCCCTGAAGGTCTCCTTCGGTATCGCACTCACGGTGGTCGCGTACTCGCTGTTCTGCGTGTTGGAACGGGAGGGCGGAGGCGCGGGCGTCCTCAAAGATATGCCCTGGTGGATACCGCGAGGCACGGTCTACACCGCAATCCTATTCGGCCTGCTCGCGTTCAGCAGTTACGAACTGCTCCAGCAACCCGACTGGACTGATGATCACTGGGACGACCGACCGCCGTGGGCACGTTAGCGATTACTGGTGGCGCTGCAACCGGTCCCCGCGTCCGTAGTCGACCATGCGAAATCCGCCGGCGGAACGAACCCACCCTTGCCGCGGGGACCTGGCGCAGCGACGCGAAAGAAACTCTGCACCCGCGAACTGCACACGTGGTCGTATGAAACGACACCGCGCCGGCCTGCGATGGGGTGCGGGTCGGCGCGGCCTGGGGAACGCGGTTACTTCTTCTTGCCGATGTCGAAGTTCGCCTGGTCCGTACCGCCCTTCGGCACGTCGAATTCGACCTTGCTGTTCGAGTTCCATTCAGCCGGGATTGGATCCACGCGGGCGCCGCCTTTCGGCGCGCCGTCGGGCGAACCGCCGTCCGGGAGTTGGCCGATCACGTCGTTCCCGCGAGTCATGATGCGGACGAGGTGCTTGCCCACGACCGCGCACGCCGAGTAGTCCCTCCCGAACAGCCGGCTCTCGACCCCGATCGACGACTGGTTGTAGGAGGCGTAGGTGTACGCCCAGAAGGTGCCACGCGTAGTCGTGGTGTGTGTCGTGTACTCGCCGACCATCAGGGTGTTCGACAGCCCGTCGGTGGCCGCGCTGAATTTCTCCGCTCCGCCGAGGACTGCAATACCGGCCACGGTCGATCCAGGCACGCCATTGTACGAGTTCGAGGTCGCGTGCAGCAGCGAGCGGTAAGTCCGATCCATCACGCCGCCCGGCCACAGTCCCGGCTCGAACCCGTCCCAGGCGCCGTGCCCGACGGCCATGTTCGCCTTCCCGCTGACGGCGCGGTAACTGCCGTGCATCCACGACAGCGCCGCGCCAGGGCCGCTGGCGGGGATTTCCATCTGCCCGACCATCCGGTCGGACGCGCACTCGTAGGCTTTTACCCGCTTTTGGCCCACGGCATTGTTGTTCGTGGACACGTTCAGTTCGTTCTGCCGGTACTGTGCGTACAAACTGGCCTGCTCCACGTAGGGAAGAATTTCGATGGCCCAGTTGGTGTACGTCGGCGGGGTGCAACAGACGTCGAAGTACGTCCCACCCGGCGGCAGCGTGCCGATCGTGTCGTGGTGGTTGTGCAGCCCCAACCCGATCTGCTTCATGTTGTTGGAGCACGACATGCGGGCCGCAGCATCGCGCACTTTCTGGACGGCGGGGAGAAGAAGCCCGATAAGAATGGCGATGATCGCGATCACCACCAACAATTCAATCAATGTAAACGCGCGCGAGCGTGCGCCGATGCTGGGGAGAAGCACCTTGAGCCTCCGAGAAAATAAGGAAATGAGAACTGAAACGAACAAAGTGGAACGACTCCAAACGGAACTAACTCCAGGCGATCAAATGAATGAGAGTGAGGGCGAGTTAACCACACCTCCACCAATCCCTAATAGTTACCCAAAGATTCGAGCTGCGGCTACGCCGAAACGAGTGGTTCTCATCACCCCACCATTCGTGCCGTGGAGGAATGCCTTGACCGCGCCGAACGTAACGCTTTCGCTCCCAACCTGCGGGCACCTTGTCGGGACATACCGGCCGGGTGCCGCGCGCCCGGAATTCGCGGTGTTGTGGGTTCACGGATTCGGCAGCCACCGCGGCGGTGAGAAAGCCGACGCCGTGCGCGCGGAGTGCGAACGCCGCGGGTGGGCGTTCACCGCGTTCGACTTCCGCGGACACGGCGATTCGAGCGGCACCATGCCCGAACTGCTCGCGAGCCGGTTGCTCGAAGACCTCGCCGCCGTGCGCGACTGGCTCGCGGCACGCGGACACACGCGACTGGGGCTGATCGGTTCGAGCATGGGCGGATTCGCGTCCGCGTGGTTCGCGAAACAGAACGAAGAGTGTGTCGTCGGGTGCGTGTTGCTCGCGCCCGCGTTCGGGTTCCTCGACCGCCGCTGGAACTCGCTCACGACGGAAGAACAGGCCGCGTGGAAGCGCACCGGCCGGCGTGTCGTGCGCAACGAGTGGCTCGAAGTCGAAATCGGCATAGGGCTGGTCGAAGAGCGCGACCGGTTCAGGCCCGACGAACTGGTGAAAGGTTGGGCCAAGCCATCACTCTTGTTTCACGGAATGTCGGATACCGTGGTTCCTGACAGCGACAGTCTGTTCTTCGCGCGGGAAGTCGATTACCCTCATGTGGAACTGCGGCTATTGAAGAACGGCGACCACCGGCTCACAGCATACAAAGACGACATCGCCGGTGCCGCGGGCGCGTTCTTCTCGCGGCTCTTGGAGGGCTGATCCATGCGGCCGCTCGTCCTCGCGCTCTTGGTCGCGACCTCGGTGCCCGTGCTCGGGGCCGACCCACCGGTGCGAACTGACCGCTACGGCGACCCGCTTCCTACGGGCGCAATCACGCGATTCGGCACGCTCCGCAACCGCGCGCCGATCACCGGCTTCGGCATCGAGAAGGACGGAACCGTGGTGACGGTGGGGCCTGGTGTGGACGTTTGCCGCTGGCACGCGACCGACAACCAGACTGATCGCGTCTCTACGGATGGGAAGACCATGTTCGGCTTGAGCGGGTCGGTGACTGGGGGCGACCTCGGCTTGATTACGACGTGGGACACCGCGACGACCAAGCTTCTCGGCGCGCAACAGTTACCGGTCGGCGACTGGAAACACGCACGGTTCCGGTTCACACACATGATGCGGTTCACACCGGACGGCACGAAGTTGATTACCGGGCACCTCGACACGACCGCTCTTGTCTGGGTCGTACCCGAACGGCCGGCGAAGTAACTCACATCCTCACCCACGGAGACCACCCTTGCGATCGTTCATCCTCACGCTTTTCGCACTCGTCGCGTTGCCGACCCTGGTGTATTCCGCGCCCGTCGTTCCCGCGCCACCGACCGACCTGGTGGACTACGTCACCAAGAAGGACGACACGTTCTCCTGGAAGCTCGCCGACAAGAAGGAAACGGACTCCGGCACCGTGTACGAGATCGACCTCATCTCGCAGACGTGGCACGACATCAAGTGGGATCACAAACTGCAGGTGTTCGTGCCGAAGGGCACGAAGCCGCAAGCAACGATGATGCTGTGGAACCAGGGCGGCAAGCCCGGCGCCGCCTCCGGGATCCTCGGCCTGACGCTCGCGGACAAAATCAAGGCCCCGGTCGCGTTCCTGTATGGCGTGCCCAAGCAACCGCTGTTCGGCGGCAAGTCAGAAGATGCGCTCATCGCGGAAACGTTCGTGAAATACCTCGACACGAAAGACGGTTCGTGGCCACTGCTGTTCCCGATGGTGAAGAGCGTCGTCAAGGCAATGGACGCGTTGCAGGCGTTCGCGAAGGAGGAGTGGAAGTTCGAGGTGAAGTCGTTCGTGATTACGGGCGCATCGAAGCGCGGGTGGACGTCTTGGTTGACCGCCGCGACCGGCGACAAGCGCGTGAAGGCCATCGCGCCACTCGTCATCGACACGCTTAACATGCCGATTCAGATGAAGAACCAACTGGACGCATTCGGGAAGCCAAGCGAGATGATCAAGGATTACACCGAGCGGAACCTGGTGCCGATCCCGGATACGACAGACGCACGCAAACTGTGGCAGATGATCGACCCGTGGGTGTACCGCGACAAGATCAAGGTGCCGAAGATGATCATCAACGGCTCGAACGACCCGTACTGGCCGCTGGACGCGCTCAATACGTATTGGGACGACTTGAAAGGCGACAAGTGGATTCTGTACGTCCCCAACGCCGGGCACGACCTTCGCGAGCGCGACAAGGATGGCAAGCCAGAACTCATCCCGATGCGCGCAGTGAACACGCTGGCCGCGTTCGGGCGCTCGCAGGTCTTCGACAAGCCGATGCCGGGGATGAAGTGGGTGTGCGACGAGAAGGCGGGTGTATGCCGCCTGGAGGTCACCTCCGCGGCGAAGACGACCGCGATGCGTGTGTGGACGGCGGAAGCGAACACACGCGACTTCCGCAGGGCGCGGTGGACCGAGGACACCACAGCGAAGTTCCCCGCGACGGTTCTCGCACCGGAGAAGGGATTCAGGGCGTTCTACGCCGAAACCGAGTACGACCTCGACGGACTGAAATTCACGCTCTGCACGCAACTCCGAATCCTGGAAGTGAAGAAGTAATGAGCTGGGACTTCGCGCGCGAGCTGGAGAAATGGGGGCCGGGGCCAAGTGACACACCTGTGTCACTTGCCGCGGCCCGCGCGTATTGTGCTCACGTCTCGAAGGCGCACTATGAGAACTTCACCGTTGTCTCCCTTCTTCTGCCGCGACGGCTGATCAGGCACTTCCACGCGGTGTACGCGTACTGCCGCTGGTCGGACGACCTCGCGGACGAAACTGGCGGCGGCGATGAGGCGATTGCGCTCATCGCGTGGTGGCGAGAGGAACTGCTCGCGTGCTACGAAGAGGCTGCGATTGGTCGTGAGCCGCGACATCCTGTGATGATCGCACTGCGCGAAACCATCCGGCGATTCAACATCCCGCCCAGAACGTTCCTCGCCCTGCTCATCGCGTTCGAGGAAGATCAGACAACGAAACGCTACGACACCTTCGACCAACTCACCAACTACTGCAACCGTTCCGCGAACCCAGTCGGGCACCTCGTCTTGATGCTGTTCGAGTGCTTCGACGCGGAACGCGCACGACTCTCCGATGAGGTTTGCACCGGGCTGCAACTCGCGAACTTCTGGCAGGATGTGTCGCGCGATTTCGACATCGGTCGCGTGTACCTGCCGCTCGAAGACCGCACGCGCTTCGGTTACACCGACGAAGACCTCGAATCGCGCCGCTGCACGCCGGCGTTCCGCGCACTGATGCAATTCGAGGTCGAGCGCGCACGCGGGTACTTCGCTCGTGGTGCGAAGTTGCTGCCGCTGTTGCCAAAGGCGGTTCGCGTGGATGTCGATTTGTTCATTCGCGGTGGCGAAGCGATCCTACAGGCGATCGAGCGCGCAGGCTACGACGTGTGGGCACAGCGCCCCGAAGTGACCAAGTGGGAGAAGGTAAAGCTGTTGCTCGGCGCGGTGGCGAGAAAGTTTCTGTGATTTCTCTTCTGCCGCTCGCGGCAGAAGAGAAATCACCCAATCCGCGCGGTCACCTTCTCGTGCTCCAACTGCTCGACCAGCTCCTGCGCTTCGCCGCGAGTTAGCCCCTCGGCCTGGACCAGCGGTTCGCCGCTCGGCCCGTCCACCACGACGCGACTCTCCGCGATCGGCTTCTGGAACCTCAGCAGTCGCTCGAAATCGTGCAGTTCGGCCACCACGGTGAGCTTGTCACCGACCTTGAGCCGATAGCCGCGAACGCTGTTCAACTCTTGCCCAGAAAGAGCGACTGGCAGCAGTCCGTAGTCGAGAACGAACGCGCGGAGCGACTTGCCGTTCAGGTAGTCATCGGCGTCGTTCACTATGAGATCGAGGACGACCAGCGTGACCCCGGCGACGGCCACGAGAGCCTGCACACTGTCCCCGTAGAGCGCTGCGGCGAATGCTGGGGCCGCGAGCGCGGGTGCTGATATCGCGTGCTTGATGTTCGCCGCCTCGCGTACGGCCTCGACGAACTCAGGGTCGGTGAGTCGCACCACCACGCGCTGCTTCGGGTTCATCTCTCGCGCCAGCAGCGCGACCTCGATATTACCAAGTTCGCTACTCGTGGCCGCGATCACGGCCTTAGCGGTATCGGCTCGGACCTGGCGCAGCACCTCAGACACGGTGACGTCGCCAACGAAAACCGGCACACCCATCCGGCGCACAGTTTCAAAGAACGGTCCCACAGCCTCCTTGTCGACGGCCACGACGCGTTCGCCCATCGCGATCAGTTCCTGTACCAGACGGTAGCCGACGTTTCCCAGGCCACAGACGACGACGTGCCCACCGTCGGGCACATGGCGCACTTCAAGCGCGCCGCCGAGTCGCGCGCGAATGAGGTAGTTCGTGAGGATCGCGGTGAACCCCGCGATGAGCGCGGCGCCCGCGAGTTTCAGCACGCTGAGGAACACCTTCACCCACTCCGATTTGCCCTCACCGTGCAGCCCGCCGCCGGTCGCGATGATGCTCACCGTCTCGTACAGCCCGTCACCCCAACTCGTGTCCACGCCATAGCGGAACACCAGCGTGCTGACGAACAGCGTAACGAACAACACCAGCGTGATGATCCTCACCGAGAAGTCGACTTCGAGGAGCGTACGATGCGCGGTGCGGAACCAACGGCGCAGCGTGCCGGCCCACTGCACACCGGCAAGCAGGTCGCCGCGAAGCCGCTGCAACAGTTTCTGAAGTGCGAGCGGTGGACCGCACACAACGAGCCGGTCGCCGAGTGAGACAACGTGGGCACTCTCGACGCCCAAAAGGAACTGTGGCACGCCGGTCGCGGGCACGAGCGCGAGCGGAATGAACCCGTGTTCGGCCGCGAGTTCCGCGATCCGCTTTCCGACCAGTTCCGAGCCTTCGGTCACGACCAGTTCGGAGATCTGTCGCGGGCCATCGTCGAGTTTGAACGCACCAAGCGTATCGCCGCTGACCGCGATGAGGGCCATCACCGGCGCGATAAGCGCGGACACGCTAAGTGCGACGGTGTTCTTCACCGCGACGCCGAACCGCGCGATGAGATTCTGATTAAACATCCGAACCACGATGCGAACAGCCGGGTTGAGTTTGCGCACCAGCAGCGCAGTGGAGATGTTCACGAGGTCGTCGGACGTGACGATGACGACACCGCGCGCGTCCTTGACCCCGGCCTGTTCGAGCAGTTCGTGCCGGCGACAGTCGCCTTTGAAGACTTTCACCCCGGCAAGCCGCGTGTCGTCCGATTCGTCCTTGATGTTGATCACCACGACCGGGATACCGGCCGCACGGAGCGATTCGAGTACGCGCCAGCCGACCCGACCCAGCCCACACAGCACTACCGGCCGTTCCATACGATCACGCTTTCCATTGCGGTGCGCGGTTCACACAGCGGATAATAGAGTGGACAGCGTGTGCGGGGTAGGTGCCGCGAGCCGAGCGGCACGGCGGCCCAATTCGAAACGGTTGGCGAATGACCGTACCGCGCTAGAACCCGCGAAGGCGCCCGCCTCGGCTCGGCGGACCGACCACAACTCTTCGGATGAGTCGCGATGAACTCGGACGACAAAGTATGTTACTGCTTCCACGTGTCGCGTCGGAAGCTGATGAACTGGGTACGGCACAACGCCCCGAAGGTGCCGAGTCAGTTGTCGATGTGCGGTGGGGCGGGCACCGGGTGCGGGTGGTGCATCCCGTTCCTGAAGCAGATCTTCAAGCAGGGGATACCGCCGATCGGTTGCGCCGGGTGCGCAGACGCCGCCCATCCCGAGGACACTCTCGACGCGATGACGCCAGAAGAGTACGCGGCGTTACGCGCAGATTACGTGAAGGCCGGCAACGGCACGCCCCCGCCGGGCGCGGAGCCGTTGCCGGAAGCAAACGAAGACGTGACAGACCAGCCAGAAGCGTGAGCGACAGATAGCGGAGTCAATCGCTCTCGCCCCCAACTCGTCGAGATTTAGCACCAGTTCGCCTCCGTTCACCAGTGGCCCGGGAGCTTCTCGCTGCGCAACCACGCGGTGTACCACAAGTCCAGCGTCAGTTGCGCACCGGCACGCACGCGGGCCAGGATGAACGCGCGGCTCTCGGCGGTCGGCTTGTCGAACGCACCGGCCGCGTCGAACTCGTAGCACTTCTCGATGTGCGTGTGCGACTCCGCGATGAATTTGTTCACATGTGCCCACACGTCGTCGATCTTCTTCGCCTCAAGCCCGCGACATACCTCTTCGGGCGTGATTTTGTTCTTCTCGGGGAAGCCGTCGATCTTCGCGTGAATGCCTTTCTGCTTCGTAGTGCCATCGGCCTGCACCTTGCCGTCGTAGTCGCGTGTGGTATGCAGCGGCATCGCGGCGTCGCCGGTGTAGTGCGCGAGCGTGCCGCCGTGAACGAGGCACTTCATGGGGATCGACGCGTTCGTCGGCGCCTTGCGGTAGTCGTAGAAGCCGACCGTGAGCTTCTCGTAGTACTCCACGATTGCGTACGGCAGCATCCCGAGCTTGTTCGGGTCTTTCTTCAGGTCGGTGTAAATCATCTTCATCGCGTCATAGCGGTGCGTGGCCGGCAATTTCTTGCCCTCGAGGTCTTCCAAGTCGAGAAAGTGATTGCCTTCCTCCTCGCGGCGCAGGAAGTTCATTTCACGGTTCTTCCACCGGTCCGGGTCCACCGCAAAGTGCGCGAGGTGTTTACCGCCGCTGCGGTAGAACGCGGGCACGTCATCCGGCAGGCGCGCCGCGGCGGCCTCCGCAACCGTTTCGTGCCCGCCCGCCCACCAACCCATCGCAAAACTGCCGAACAGTCCTGCGACGACCACCGTCGCGAGCAACAGAACGAACGTGCGCCGCTTCATGTGTGAACCCTCCACGTTGCTTGCCTCACCCGGTTATATCCCCAAGTTTACCGCGTCGCGTGTGATTTCCCGGTGAAGGTCTCAACCGCGTTCCCAGATGTGGTCGAATGGTAAAGATACCCGACAGGATATCGGGCGAAACAAAGGGAAGTTGCGAGTTGTGAGTTGTGAGTTCCGAGTTGCGAGTTGAAGACACGAGTAGTTCGATTACGTGCGGCCTGTCTTTAACTTGGAACTTGGAACTTGGAACTTGGAACTTCCCCGGCAGGGAGGCCGGACATGCCTCGTGCGGTGTGGGTATCGCTGGTGTTCGTGGCGACCGGGATGCCAGCCGGCGCGCAGCCGCTCCGCCCGCTCGAACCGACCGGCGGGCCGCCCGTCATGTTCGGCTCAACTCCGGTTGCCCCGAATAGAATCGCAAAGCGCCCGCCACCGCTCCTCGGCGTACCGGTCCCAATCGGCGACACCGCTCCGCGACCGAACTTCACGCCGGCCGGGTTCGTGGACACGCTGGTCGAACGCAAACCACAGCGTAGCGCATCGTTCGGTACGCCCAGCGCCGCGGCTTCGTTCGGCGCACCGCTCCCGGGCGGGCCAGTGACACCGGTGCCGACCACAATCGTGGACGCAGCCGTTGCACGCACCGCTTACACCCCGCCCGCCGTGGACCCTGTGAACGAGTTCCTCACCCGGCGGTCGGACCTGAAGGACGACAAGCCACTGCCCGGCCCAAAGACACCGCGGTCCGAGTCCGGCAAGATTGGCGAGAACCTCGAAAAGGTGTTCGGCGACCGCAAAGGCGAGTGGTTCCGCAGCGACCACATGTTCGACGGCTTCATTTCCCCTGTGAGCAATCCCTTCCTGGCAGAAGACCCACGGTCGCTCACAGAGCTCCGTCCGATCTTCATCTCCCAGAGGGTGCCGGACAAGCAAAAAGACTTCAAGGGCGGGAACATCTCGTTCTTCGGCACGCAAGGGCGCGTCGCGATCACGGACCGCTGGTCGGTGGTGTTCAACAAACTCGGTGGCGTCTCGGTGAACCCCGGCGACGGATCGACGTTCCAGGATGACACCGGGTTCGCGGAACTGTGGCTAGGCCCCAAGTACACATTCTACCGCGGCGAGGACAACGGCGCGTTGGTCGCGGCCGGGTTGCAGTTCCAACTGCCGGTAGGCTCGCGGGTCGCGTTCCAGGACACGGGCGCGTGCTCGCTCGTCCCATACGTCACTTACGGCCAGAACTTCCTGCGCGACTTCCGGTACGGCAGCTTTAACAGCATCGTCACGACCGGGTACTCATTCCGCACGGATGATCAGCGTAGCGACTACTACTGGTTGTCTGCCCACCTGGACTTCGACGCGGGGAACGTCCACCGGTTCTACCCACTGGTGGAGTTGAACTGGTTCCTGTATACGGCGGACGGCAAGGCGCTACCGATTGGGAGCGAGGGCCGCGACCTGATCAACTTCGGCGGTCAGGCGAAAAACGGGTTGCTGACGGGCACTGTCGGCGGGCGAGTGAAGATCACCGAGCACGCGCAGGTTGGCGTTGGCTACGAGGTTCCGCTCGCAGGGCCAAAAGACTTCTTCCGCAACCGATTCACGACGGACCTCATCCTGCGGTATTGAGGTGCGCGACCCGGGTTAACGTCAGTCCCGATGGGGCTGTGGAAATTCCGTACACGGCCTCTCCGGTACCGACGCTGACATCCGCAAATCTCCTCACTTCTTCGGCGGTTGCTTCTTCGGCAACTCGATCACCACGGCGGATCCGTCTGACAGTGGCGTCAGCGCGGTGTTGGCGGCCACGCCGCTCGCCGCGGCCGGAACCGCGCCCGGTAGCCCGGCGGTTTGTGTCGCCAGCACTTTCCCACTTGTTCCATCGATGAGCACGACGCGGCCCGCGAGGTCGGTGATGACCCAACGGTTCTCGCCAGCCGGTTGCGGTACGCCGACGATGGTGATGCTCGCGTCGTCGACGGTTCGCACCGCCCACAACGGGTCTTCGCGGTCCGGGCTGATCGCCACAGCCGCTTTACCATCCACGATGTAGGCGACGACAAGGCGGGTTGGGTCGGCGGGTTGCGCGGCGAACGCGGAACTCGGGCGCCCCGCCGGGATCGCGTTCGTGCCGCCCGCCTTCCAGCGGGTCTTGTGCAGACCGGCTTTGTCGGCCGCGAACATCCACACGCTCCCGCTCGTGTCCGCGACCACGAACCGCGGTGGCCCGCCCGGTTCGGCCGGTGTCAGAACGATCCCCGGACCCGCGACCGCCTCTCGCAGTTCCCACGACCCAGCCGGGTTCCACCGCGAACCGGCCGCGACCGGCCACTCCCACCGGCTCATCTTCTTCCCGCCGTCGGACGTGGCGAAACTCGAATCCGACAGCGGCGTGATGGAACACGCGGCGTTCACCGGCGGTCGGTCGCTGCGCCACGGCGGCCCCGCGACCAGCGCCGCGGGGGTCGTGACACCAGTACCTGGCACGAATCGGTTCACGAACCCGTCCTTGGTCGGAATGTGGAGGCTGCCGCCCACCACGGCCGGTTGACCCAGGATCGCTTCAGGCGCGTTCACTTCGTCTGGCTCGTCCGATTTCCCCACCAACTTGCCGCCGACTACGCGCCGAACGACGAACTTCGCCCCCCCTTCCCGACCCACAACCGGGGTCACCGCGAACACGAGCGCGCCGTCCGCGGATGCGGTCACGACCGTCGGACCGGTCGCGTTCGCCGGCGCGGATGCTATCACCCACCCCTCGGGCGCCGCGAGCGATTGCCCGACGCCCACCCCGCTCACGGCAGGCACCACAACGATGCCGCCGTCTTCGTCCACCAACACGAACGAATCACCTTGCGGGATCGGAGCCGCGAATTGCTCCGTGGACGACACCTTTGCGGGAACCAGTCCGAGTTGCCGCTGCCACCGAACCTCGCCGGTGCGCAAATCGAACGCGACCGCACGACAGCCCGACGAGTTTGGCGAGCGGACAACCAAACAGGCTGTGTCCTTCCGCGAATTGGTTTGCGCCGCGTGAACCGGTTCGCCGACGTTGAGCCGCGTTCCCGACAGCACGACCTCTTGCCCCTTGTTCTGCACGAGTGCGAGCCGCGCCTTCTGAAGGTAGCCGCCCGCGAGCAGCCAGTACGCGGACTCTTCCACCGGAATGACGAGGCCACGCACGGGCTTATCGTCCGGGGTGCCCGGCAACGCAAGTGTGGGGAGTGGGAACAGCGGCTTGTCCAGGTTCCCGGTCTGGTTCACGCCGAACAGCCTGAACTGGCCCGTGTCCGACGCGACCGCAAGGCGTTCGCCGTCGCTCGCGGGTGAGAACCACACCCACCCCGGCACGGGAAGCGCGACGGTCGGCACCGCGAGCGTTTCGGGCACGTTGGCACCTTCGGCGGGCGCACTGACCGCACCGACCGCGAACACACGCAACTTCGTGACCGCGGGGCCGTCGGCCTGCGACAGCACCATCCACCGCTCGGTCGGTTCGATGCCTTCCGGGCCAATGAAGAGCGGCGGAACTCGCAGCGTGCCCGCGAGGTGACCCGTGGCGATGACCTGCACGCACCGTGGGTTCACGCGATTCCCGTCGTCGTCCTTCCCTCCTGCGTCAATGAGGTACAGCCGGCGTGCCTCGGCCGCGACGTACAGCAGGCTCGTACCGGGGCGAAGAACCGCGCCCTTCTCCGCGACCGGTTGACCGAGACGGATAACGCCGACGCGGTTCCCAGTGACCAGATCGAATTCGACCACCGTTCCGAGCGGATCGCGAAGCGGCACGAACGCCCGATTCCCGACGACGACAGCCGGACCAGCCGCGGGCGCCGCCTGGGCTTCCTCCGCTGGACTCGCGGGAGGCGCGATGAGTGGCTGATACCAGAGGATCGCGCCCGACTTCAGAACGTGCCCCGTCAAGGCCGGAGCGCCCCCAACGTTCGAGGTGACAACCGCGATGTCGGTTAACCCTGTTGCGAGTTCCACTCGCGCGACGGCGGGCGGCTCAGTCACATCCGGTCCGACGCGTGTGGCCCACAACAGCGTGCCAGTGTCTTCGTTGAGCGCGTACAGGATGCCGCGCGCGACGCACAGGAACACCGTGGGCGAGGGGTCGCCCGCGACCGGGTCGCGGAGCTTGGGTTTGCCGACGGGGGTAACGAACAGGAGCGACGCCGCGGCCGTCGGCGGGGCGGTCGGCTGTGGCGCGGCCGGGTAATCCTCGTACCGCACCAGGTCGCGTAGCTTGCCCTTCGCATCAGCGATGAGCTTTTGGGCCGCCGCGTCGTCGAGGAACCCGGCCGTCCTGAGGTCCGCTTCCACGCTCTGGATGAGCGTGTCGGTGGGGTTCTCCAGTTGCTTCATCGCCTTGGCAATCGCAGCCGACCGGTCGCGTTCGCGCTTCACGTCCTTCTCGGCCTGATCGAACGCGGCGCGAAGTTTGTCGAGCGGCGGATCGTCCGGTCCACGGAATGGGTCGAGTACTGGGAGCAACTCACGCCCCACCGCGATGGCCTTGTCCGCGCGTGTCAGTTCGTCGGACTTGCTGCGGTTCCCCTGAAACGCCTTGACGCGGTCCGCGGCGTGCGAGGAGATGTCTTCGCCGAGCTTCTTCCCCGCTTCGAGCACGTCGCGCCCGAACCCGGACGTGGGTTTGGCGAGTGGCGAATCCTTCTGCGCCTCGATGAACTCTTTGAGCCGCGTCACGGCCGGTTCGTAGTCGTCGCGATTCGTGACTGACCGCACCACGGTCTGCATCGTGGCGAGATCAGCGAAGAACTTGTACTCGTCGATCTTATTGCTGTCTTGATACTCCTTGGTGAGCTTGTCGTAGGTCTTCGCGGCGGCTCCGTAGTTGCCGTCCGCGTACTCCTTCTTCGCCTGACCCGCGAGCTGTTCCTCTTTCTGCGACTCCGCACGCAACAGGTACAGCCCGGCGAATCCGAGCAGTGCAACGACCAGGACGCTCATCCCGATGAGGATCATCGGCCGCCGGTTGCTCTTCTTCTTACGCCGCACCAGGAAGTCTTCGTCTTCTTCGGCCACCGTTGCCTTGATAAGCTTCTTGCCCTTGTTCGCGTCCGGCGGCGGAACGTCGGTCCCCTCGGACCACACCACCTCCTTCACCTTCGGTGGCGCGACCACGGCCGCGTCCACGATGGTCGCCTCGACCACGGCCGGCTTCGCGGGCTTCTTCGGTATGGGTGCGGGCTTGGGCGCGGGCGGCTTGGGGGCGGCTTTTGGCGGTGGCGGTTCGGGCGCGGGGCCTTGCTCCTCCTGCGCCTTCACCGTGAACACTTGGCGGCATTCAAAGTTCGGGCACCGTATCGACTTCCCGCCCATCTCCGTTTGGAGGTTGAAGCGCGTTTCGCAGTGCGGGCACTGTGCGACAATCGACACGGTGAGCCTCGTGAAGCGGATTTGAGGGGGCGGCGATTTGATCTCCGACCATTCTAATTACGAAATGCTCCCAAGAATAGCGACTCGGTCGAACGCTAAACGAATCAGACTCCGTTCAGCGTTCGACCCGCAGGGCGTCTTCTTTCGTAGTGCGCCGGCGCGTCACGGTTTCTTGCCGAACGGCAACGGGAACGGGAACACCCCGCTCGGCTTCGAGTTCGTGCCGGGCATCCCGCTAGCGCGGCCCGCGCCTCTATCCCTAGCGGCGAAGGCGGGACCGATTAGAGCCGAGGGGTGTGCATGAGGGCAATGCGAGGTGGGAGCTGCGCAAGCGCAGGTGGCAGAATTGGAAGAGTCGGTGAGCGCCGCTCGCTATCGCAGAATAAAACGACACGTACTGCACGTTAGCCGCAAGGCGCAGGCGAGCGTGCACTTGCACATCTCAGACACACTCGCGCTGTGCGGGTCCGCGCTCGCCCGCGCCTTTCGGCTAACACTGTCTGCTGTTCTCTGCTCTCGGACCTCTTTCTGTCCTAGCGTCCCAGCGTTTCCTTGAAAAGCGCGAGCATTCTCTTCCACGAATCCTCATCGGCGGTCTTGTCGTACTTCATTCCCTTGATGTTGTGCTTGTCCGCACTGTGTACTGTGAAACTGTGGAACACATCCTTGTACCTGACGAACTCGTACTTCGTCTTGGTCTTGTCGAGCACGTCGCGGAACGACTTGATGTCCTCGGCCTTGATGAAGAAGTCGGCGTCGCCGTGGCAGATGAGCACCCTCCCCTTCACCGCCTTCACATCGGTCTCGGTCGGAACGGGCGTGACAGCAGCATGGAACGTGGCGACCGCCTTCAGGTCGGCCCCGCTGTAGGCAAGTTGCAGACAGGTTGTGCCGCCGAAGCAGTACCCGATGGCTGCGAGTTTGTCGCCGTCCACATTGGGTTGCGCTTTGAGTTGCTTCAAACCTGCCTCGGCGCGGCCGCGCCACACCTTCGCGTTCGCTCGCGTCAGGTCGGCCATCTTCTTCGCGTCCATCGGATGCTCGGTCGTCTTGCCCTCTCCGTACATGTCCGGGGCGAACGCGACGTAGCCGAGTGCCGCGAGTTTCTTGCAGCGATCTTTCGCGTAGTCGTTCAATCCCCACCACTCGTGAACGACCAACACGCCGGGCCGCTTTTCCTTCACCGCGTCGTCATAGGCCACGAAGCCTTTGAGCTTCACGCCATCGAACTCGTAATCGACCACTTTTGTGACAACCGCAGACCGTGAAACGCCCGCGGTAAGAATGACGGCGGCCATTGCGATCACGCTCCGCAACATGCGGGTACTCCTGAGAAAGAAAGAACCCCTTCCCAACCCATCCCCTCAGTAATGAGGGGCTGGATGCTGAAGCCCCTCCCTTACTGAGGGGAGGGGTTGGGGGGGTGAAAAAAGACTGGGCTATTGTACGCATGGAACGCAACGCGTCCGAACCGCCACCGCGGACCGGCACGCGCGGCACCCCACGCGACCACGAAGCCCTCGCGGGCGCGCACCGCGAGGACTCTCACCACCGGCGACGCGAGGTACACTAAGCCAAGCGCAAACGCCGCGAGCCGGATGTAGCGTTCCGCTTCCAGTCTCTGCGGTGCAACGAACGGCAGCCACAACCCAAGCAATCCCGCGAGGCACGCAACACGGTTGAACACCCACAGCGTTTCTTTGGGATACCCGATCGCTTCACCCAAATACCACAGTTGAGCCGCAGCGTGCGGGCCATACAGAGAGTACTCGGCGTGATCGGGTGTGGCGGTTCTTCGAAGTGTGTCGAGCGCCTCAGAGCGGACGAGACCGTCGTTCCCGATGGCGAGCGGTGCGGTCGCGATGACCAACGCGCCGACGAGTACGACGAGAAGGCCGAAGTGACGACGAAGGAAAAAGAAGAAAGAGGCGAGCATGCCTTAAAAGTAGTTAGCCGCGAGCGCGGACCTTCGCGCTCGCCTGTGGCTCGCGGCTAACCCATCAACTACAACCTCACCCGGCGATGTCGCCGGCCAGTTTCGCGAGAACCTCGTGTGTGAGCGCGAAGGCCACCTGCTCACGCCCGCTCGCGGTCCGTGTGGCGCTGAAGCGACGGACCTCCGCGCGCCCCACGCCCAAGAGTCGGACTTCGTAGTATGCGACGCGATCGTCTTTGTTCGCGGGTGCCTCGCTGCGCAACAGCGCCTCGTTGCGAGCGTTGTCCACTTCGAGCATCTTCAGCGGTTCCATCAAGCCCGTCACGCGATCCGCCACGCCTTCGGCCCACGCCTTGAGCGTAAGACCTGCGGGTGCTTCCCCGTTGCGCGCAAGGGTCAGTTCCCACACCAGACATGAGAGCGTGTCGGCCTTGTTGGTGGTGAGGTGAACAGTCCACCCTTCTGTCGGGAAGGCCGCAGCGAGTGATTGTTGGCCGGAGCCGACCGGACGCCACTCACCTAGCTTTGGCAGCAGTTTTTCGGTTAGCGTCATCGGATCCTCCGGTTGCTTGTTGGGTGTGGTCGGTTCCGTCGAAGCTCAGCACGGTCGATTGGCCATCGCCAATCGTCTCCAGGTGAACCGGCCGCGACCAGATGTACTGCAGGTTGGCCAGCACGTCGCGTGCCTCGTCTACCTTTAAATCTACCCCCTGATGTTCGTGTCGCAACAGCAGTTCACCGCGGTTGCGGTGGTTCCCGTCGATCACGTAGATCCACGGCTTGCCGAAGTTCGTGAGACTGAACAACAACCGCTGCTTCACCTTCTGGAACTCGCGACTCTCGATCACGTAGTTCTTCGTCGGGTCCTGGTAGTTGAACGAAAACAGGTTGTATTCCTTACAAAACTCCGGTGTGAGGAACGTGTCGATGAACGTGATGTCGCTGTGGATCTTGCGGACCTCGAAAATCTTCTGTCGACCGAGACCGAGTTTCTTGTCCCAGGTCCGCTTCTTGTCCATGTCGTCGCAGTTCTCCCACTCCGCACCGAACTGCCCCATGTTCCAGCGGCGCTCGACATCGCGCAGCAGTTCGATCCCGACCTTGTACGGGTTGAGCCGTCGCCCGCTTGTCGCCATCGTGCCGGAGTGATGGTCCGCGTAGTCGATCACCTCCGACGGGTCCAACACCTTCTGCGTCATAATGGTGCTGTGCCAGAAGCTGGCCCATCCTTCGTTCAAAATTTTGGTCTGCCCTTGCGGGTAGAAGTAGTAGGCCTCGTCGCGGATGATGCTGAGCATGTCGCGTTGCCAGTTCTTCATCGGAGCGTGCTCGATTAGGAACAGCAGCACGTCCTTCTCCGGGTGCTCCGGGAACTTGGCCGCGCGCGCGGTTGTCGCCTTCTTGTTTTCCTCATCCTCCGATTTCAGCGCGCCACGCGGGTTGATGTAATCGGCCATGTAGGGCTTGGCCTTGAAACGTGGCGCGGTGTTCTCCTCGGCCGAGTCTTCGCTGGTCGCCTGAGGGCTGAAGTCGTACTTGGGGTGGTCATCGCGGCGCTTGATCGCGACCGAGTGGATGTCGATCAGGTCGTCGATGGACATGCACCGGTCCATGAATGATTCGACCTCGTCCTCGCCAAACCGCTCGACGAAGTGTCTAATGCGAGCCGCGTGGTTCGCGATCTCGTCCATCATCTTCCGCGTCGTGTGCACGAAATACGCGTTGTTCTTGAAGAAGTCGCAGTGCCCGTAGACGTGGGCCATCACGAGTTTCTGATCGACGGTGTGGTTGCACCGCATCAGATACGCGTAGCACGGGTCGTTGTTGATGACCATCTCGTAAATCTTCGACAGCCCGTACTCGTAGCCCTTCTTCAGTTCCTCATACTGCATCCCGAAGGACCAGTGCGGGTAGCGGGTCGGGAACCCTCCGTAGGCCGCGATTTCGTTCAGGTCGTCCGCGTCAACGACCTCGAAAATGGTCTCGTAGAAGTCGAGACCGAAGTCGCGTGCGAAGCCCTCGATCTCGTCCTTCAGAACGCGAAGGTGCGGCGGCAGATGCGTGTTGTAGAAGCCCAGGCTCATCGGTCACTCCTTCAAAATCTACTCCATCATACACGAACCGCATCTTTCGGAACTTGGTCGGTTCGTGCTTGCCGTTTGTTGTTACCGCCCGGTTTTGAGGAACTCCTTGATGCTGCCCAGGATCGCTTCGCGGTCCGGGATGCGGCTCACCACCACGTTCTCGTGGTCACCCACCAACTCATGGACGTGGTCGTAGAACTCGCCGCTGCCATAAGGCGATTCCACCTGCCCGTACCCGAAGAGATTCAGCTTTGGGATAATCGTGTTCGAAAGCAGTTCGGTACACTTGGGCACGTCGTCGCCCCAGTTGTCGCCGTCGGAGAAGTGGAACGCGTACACATTCCACTGGCTCGGTGGGTAGCGTGAGTCGATGATCTTGTTACACAGTTCGTAAGCACTGCTGATCTTCGTGCCGCCCGACTCGCGGGTGTTGTAGAAGGTGTGTTCGTCCACTTCCTGCGCGGTCGCGTCATGGATGATGTACACGGTCTCCACGCCCTGGTAGTGCCTCTTGATCCAGGTGTCGATCCAGAACGACTCGATACGCACGATCTCTTTCTGCTCGTCGGTCATGCTGCCTGACACGTCCATCATGTAAATGACACAAGCGACGCTATCCGGCTTGGGCACCTCTTTCCAGGCGCGATATCGCTTGTCCTCGCGCACGGGAATGACGGTCGGCGCGAGCGGGTCGTACGACCCAGCCGAAATCTGCCGCTGTAACGCGCGTTTGAAAGTCCGCTTGAAGTGGCGCAGGCTCTCCGGGCCGACGCTCCGAATACTGGTGTATTTGTCCTTTTCAGTGACGACGTTCTTCTTGCCGCGCGGTTCGATGCGTGGAAGCGCCAGCTCTTCACCGAAGATGTCGGCGAGTTCCTCCATAGTTAAATCGACTTCGAGGATGTGGCCGCCGGGCGAATCGCCGGCCTGCGGTTCCCCTTCGCCGTCCTGCGGTTGCGTAAGCGGCTGACCGGGTTGGCCGGGACCGACGCCCACACCCCCGGAGTTCTTCTTTCCGTAACGGAACTGCGGCAGGTTGATCGACGGCAGGGGAATGGACACATAGTCCTTCCCCTTCTTGCCGATCATCTCCCCGCGACTGATGTACTTGGAAAGGTCGCTCTTTACCTTTCCCCTCACCAGTTTGCGGAACCGTTGGAGGTCTTGTTCGATCTTTTGTCCCACGGCGGTCGGGCCTCTAGGGAGTTATTTTCGCAACGACGCGGCGGAATCCTCCACGCGATCCTGTAATGGAATCGTACCAGACAAAACGGGTCCGAGAGTAGGTAAACAGGGTGTCCGATAAGAGATGTTTGTCGATGAGTGAGCCGCTTGCGGCTTCGCGCGGGTGTGAAGAATTCCCGCGGAGCCGCAAGCGGCTTAAAAGCTCGCGCCACCGGGGAGTGGAAGGATGGGGGTGCCCTGAGCCGCACCCTCCAATGCTTATGGCTGCTGCTTCCGCCCTGACCAGGTTCACACCTTCAGGTCGGTCAGGCCCCCACCCCTCCAAACCCCGGCAGCGGTGTATCTGCTTTCGATCGGACAGCGCCGACCGAAAATCTCGCGTTACTTCTTCGTTTGTCCGCGTGCAAAGATACTCGCGACGAAATTCAGCACGTCGGTCGCGCTGGATTCGTTATAGCCGTAATTGCGGATCAGGCGAGACTTCACCACGTCAATCTTCTCCTGCGTCGCCTTGTCCACCACGTTCGACACCAGCGAACTAAGCTTGATCGAGTCCTTCTGGTCCTCGAATAGTTTCAATTCCAGCGCCTTCTGGAGCCGCTCGTTGGTCTTGTAGTCGAACTTCTTACCGTCGATCGCGAGCGCCCCGATGTAGTTCATGATCTCGCGGCGGAAATCGTCCTTGCGTCCTTCGGGGATGTCGATCTTCTCTTCCACCGAGCGCATCAGGCGTTCGTCCGGTTCCTCGTAGTTCCCGGTGTAGCGGTTGCGGACCTTCTCGCGCTGCGTGTACGCACGCACGTTGTCCATGTAATTGCCGCACAACCGAATGAGCGCGTCCTCGTCAGCGGCGATTGCACGCTGGACCTCGTTCTTCACGATGTCTTCGTACTCCTCGCGCACGACCGACAGCAGTTCCTTGTACTGCCGGTACTGGTCCTCGTCCTTGATGAGCGAGTGGTTGCGCAGCCCGTCTTCGAGTTCCTTCATCACCATGAACGGGTTGATGTTGTCTTCATTTGGGTGCGCGACCAGCGCGTTGCTGATCTTGTCCTGAATGTAACGCGGCGAAATGCCAAGCATCCCCTCGTGCAACGCGTCGCGCTTCAGTTCGATCACGTTATCTTCAGTGAAGCCCGGCAACGTCTTTCCGTTGTAGAGCTTCATCTTCTGGAGCACGCTGAGGCTCGCGTGCTTCGGCAGATTGAGCCGCGTCAGCACGGCCCACATCGCCGCGACCTCGACCGTATGAGGCGCGATGTGCTTGCCTCGCACCTTCTCGCTGTTGAAGTCCTTCTCATAGATCTTCACCTCGTCCCGGAGGCGCGTTACGTACGGGATGTCGATCTTCACGGTACGGTCGCGGAGCGCTTCCATGAACTCGTTGTTCTGGAGTCGCTTGTATTCCGGCTCGTTCGTGTGCCCGAGGATCACCTCATCAATGTCGGTCTGCGCAAACTTCTTCGGTTTGATCTTGTGTTCCTGCGACGCGCCCAACAGATCGTAGAGAAACGCGACATCGAGCTTCAACACTTCGATAAACTCAACGATCCCGCGGTTCGCGATATTCAATTCGCCGTCGAAGTTGAACGCTCGCGGGTCCGAATCGGAGCCATACTCTGCGATCTTGCGGTAGTTGATGTCGCCGGTCAGTTCGGTGCTGTCCTGGTTCTTCTCGTCCTTCGGCTGAAACGTCCCGATCCCGATCCGGTCCTTTTCGGACAGGACGAGCCGGTACACATTGACCTCGTGGGCGAGCATCTTGAGCCAGTCGCCGTCGTACTTGGCGAGCCGGGTCTTGTACTCGTAGCGGCTGTACGGGCTGAGGTCGCCCTTGATCTTGACCTCGTAGCGGTACGGCTTCTTGCACTGGTCGTTTAACATCGTGAGGAGCTGCGCCCGGTGTTCTTCCGGGATCAGTTGCAGCGGTTCGCCGTGCATGGGGTCTTTCGACCAGCCGGTGCCCTGCTCATCCTTCCACTTGAAACTGAACAGCATCCCCGCATCGGTGCGGCTGTACTCTTCGAGTCCGCGTTTCAGAAGGCGCGCGATGGTTGATTTCGCGCTGCCGACCGGGCCGTGCAGCAGAATCACGCGGCGCTCGGTCCCGTACCCCAACGCGGCCGACATGAACGTGTTTACCAACTGCATCAGTGAGCGATCGAGACCGTAGATGCCGTCGGAGTGCTTCGTTGCGAACTCCGTGAAGAATTTGTAACGCGGGATCTTATCCTTGTTCTCGTACACGTCTTCGGAGCCGTGTGACAGGATCATGTCGTACAGCCGCTGGTAAGCAGTGCGAGTGACGCCGGGGGTGTCGAGTACCGTAGCGAGGTAGTCAGAGAACGACCCCTCCCAGTGCAATTTCTTGTACTCGGTGGTATTGAGTTGGGAACGTAGGGTATCGAGAATCGACGTGGCTGTGGCCATGGTGGATGTGACCTCCGTTTGGGGCGCTCGGCGCCGATAGGTGGAACTCGGAGCGGTCGGATCGACACTACTCGTGGCACCCGTGTTCAGAGATCGGGTGCCGACTGCCGGGTTTTGGTAGTTGAACTCAACCAGGCGAACCGCGGCGGGAGCGGAAAGGGATCGTTCGGCTTATGCGGACAAGGACAAACGCCAGGTGCGAGCGAATGGCTGGGTCGGGGGTATCCAGTTCCCCGGCGTGCCGCAGAACCGCGCACCGCCGTAGTCTTTCCCACACTCGTTTAACATTCCCGAAAACTACAGCATTCTACCCCCGCACCCCGTCGCTATCCAAGATTAGATGTCCTCGCAACTCGGGTTGCGCGAAACGCTTTTGTGACGTACACTCCCCCAACTGACTCACCGTGGGCGGGCGCTATCGCTCGCAAACAATGTCCCACGGGTTACCCGTTTCAAGGACGAAGGAGACTCATGATGCGAAATCTACTCGCGCTGGTAGGGTTGGCCGTCATCGTGTTTGGCGGACTCGGATGGTATTTGAGCTGGTACAAACTGAACGTCGCGAAGGACACCGACGGGAATCTCCAGATCACAACCGACGTGAACACGAAAAAAGTCGAGAACGACACGTCGGCCTTTTGGAGGAACGCCAGCGCGGTAATCGGCAACAACATCGAGAAGGCCTCGCAGGAAGCGAAAATCTCCGCTCCGAACACTGCACCCGGCAGCACGCCTGGCCCAGTCACGCCACCGCAGAATGTGACTCCAGATCCGGTCGTGCCGAGAATGCCGATTGCGCCTGCGCCTATCCCGCTGAAAACGCCGAAATAGATTTCTCGCGTTCTGCTCCCGTTTTCGCGTCGGACCCGCAAGTAGTCGTGTGTACCTGTTTGGAAGAAGGCCCTTGCGGGTCCGACGCTCAACGACCTCTCAAACCGACCCCACTCAATCCAAAGCGTCCCTCACTTTTCGCCTCGTTCGCGCGAATCGCGGTATTTGACGGGTGTCCACTTCACCCAACACGCGTTCCCGCACGCCCGTTGATTGACATAGGTTCAGTATACAGATATACACATTCCTGGCCGGAGTTCCATGATCGTTCCTGTCCTTCACCGAGGTTCCCCAATGGAGCTTATCGAGTCGCGGTCGATCTTTTCGCCCGCCACCGGGTACATCCGTCGCGGCGGGTTCGAGTGGACATGCAACCCGTACCTCGGTTGCACTTTTGGCTGCGCTTATTGTTATGCGGCGTTCCTTCCCCAAAACCGCCGGCCTCCCGAGGTGTGGGGACGGTGGATCACCGCGAAGAAGAACGCTGCGGGATTGGCCCAGAAGCAGGCGCCGAAGATCGCAGGCCAACCTGTTTACATGTCAAGCGTGACCGATCCGTATCAGCCGATCGAGCGTGGTCTAATGCTGACCCGCGGCATCCTCGAAGCGATCCGCCCGCACCAACCGCGTCTGACGATTCAAACGCGAGGCCCGCTCGTGAGCCGCGACATCGACGTGCTGAAGGACTTTCGCAGCCTTCGCGTGAACATGTCGATTCCAACTGACTCCGATCGCGTGCGGCAACAGTTCGAGCCGAAAGCGCCGCCGCTCGAAAAGAGATGGGAGGCGCTCCGTCAGGTGAAGGACGCGGGCATCCCGGTAGGCGTGTGCGTGACGCCGACATTACCAATCGAGAATGTGGACACCTTCGCGCGCCGGATCGCGGAGTTCAAACCGGACGTGGTGGTATGCCAGGACTTCCACGATGCAGGCGGGCGGTTTGGCGCGGACACCGGGGTGACCGCGCGTGACCTGCTCGCGGGGATCGGTTGGGGGCCGGCTGACTACCGCCGGTTTGTGAACCGATTGCGGCACAGCGTGACCGTGTTCGAGGGCGAAACCGGCTTTTTCCCGCCGCCCACGATCGAATCGGCTGTTGCCGCGACCGCGCCGACGTTGTTTGATGACTACGTGTGACCTTGCGGCGGAGGTCTGATGCTCAAGCTCGCACTGACGTGGCTGCTCGGTGTGCTGTTCGTCGCGGCGGGCGTGAACCACTTCGTGAAGCCCGACTTCTATGTGAAGATCATGCCGCCGTACCTGCCGTGGCACTACGAACTCGTTCTGATTAGCGGCGTGTTCGAGATCCTCGGCGGAATCGGTCTGCTGATCCCGTATCTCACGGTGCCGGCCGCGTGGGGGCTGATCGCGCTGCTCGTTGCGGTGTTCCCCGCGAACCTCCACATGGCGTTGCACCCGGAGCAGTTCCCCGACCTTCCGCCCGTTGTGTTGTGGGCGAGGTTGCCGTTGCAAGGTGTTCTCATTGCTTGGGCGTACTGGTTCACGCGGAAGTAACCACGGGAGCCAGTCATGCCGGGCCGCGCTGCCATTATCGCCGCACTCACGGAGTACGCGAACAAGCCCGCGACCTCACACGACATTCTCGCGGAACCGGCGGACGCGTTTGGGCGTCCACCGCTCGCGACGCTGATGCAATTCACACAGGCGATCGGCTCGCGTGCCGAACTCGACGCGCTGCTCGCGGAGGTGGCCCCAATGATCCGCGCCGAACTGTTCCGCGGCAGCGAGATCGCGCTCAACTGCGGCACGATGGTCGAATGGGGTGGCGATCCCGGCGTTGTGTTCCCGCACCTGCTCGCTGAACTCCCCCGACACCTCTCGTTGGCGCGGCGGGCACGCGAGCGGAACGCGAGCACACCCGGCACGCTGTTCGACGAAGACCCCGACGGCGCACGAGCCACGGCCGGACTGCGATACCTGCTGCTCGCGACGATGACGGTGGTCTGCCGCAAGACGAACTACCGGCGTGCTCTTCGCGGGAACGCGGAGATCGTCGCTGGTGTCGCGTCTCTTCGCGACACCAGCGCCGAAGCGGACTTCCTCGCACAGGTACTTGCTCTATCGGACGGCGTGGAACTGCTGGTGCTGGTGCCGGAAGAACCGAAGGGCTTCCGCGTCGCGCTCGAAGCGGTCCAGACCAATGCTCACCTGTTCACGCTGCTCCAGGCGTCGCTCATCGGCGGGGGATACCTCACTGGCGAAGCCGTGGACCCGGAGGTGGTCGCGATCGCCACGGGCGAAACCCCGCACCAGCGGCTTGTCCACGACCACGCCCGATTCCACTTTTCCACCTGGGGCGGGTTGCCAAGCGACTCGATCGATACACTACTCACAACGTGGATTCCCGTCGAAGGAACCCCCACAGACATCCCGCAACTCGACGGTCAGCGAATCGTCGTCCTCGGACCGAACGTCATGGGTAGCCAGAGTTGGGACAGCAGCTTCTTCGCGAACATCCACGACGCGCTGAAATCGCGAGCGGAGGTGGTTGAGGTATTGCCGGAAGCCGATGTGAACCGCTGGCTGGAACGAATCCGTGCGGCGCGGTAAACTCACGAAGCCGCAAGCGGCGAAGACAGAAATCGCATGAAATAGAATCGCCTCTTCGACGTTCTTCTGGCAACAGTGTTCGCTCACGTAGTTTTGGGAGGCCCGTCGTGCGCCGCCTTTCGCTCGCCGGTCAACGCCGGCTGTTCTTGCTGTCCGTTCTCGGAATCGCCGCGTTCGGTACCTACTGGGGCTTCTTCTCGGACGGCTTGCCGATCATCTGGGGACCGTCGGCACGCGCCTCGGAAGTCGCCCAAGGGCGCGAGCTGTTCGAGCACGAGTGGGAACCCAACGACCCGCTCTCGCGTGGCGATGGCCTCGGCCCGGTGTTCAACGCCAAATCTTGCGCGTCATGTCACTTCCAGGGCGGGCTTGGCGGTGGCGGAGCCAACGAGCACAACGTGACCAGTTTCGAAGTGTTCCCACGTCCAAACGATCCCAAGTTCGTCACCGGTACCGTTCACAACTTCAGTACGGATAGCACGAGTAAGGAGACTGAGAAGAAACTGCGCCAGATGTACCCAACCGTGAAGGGTCGAAGCATCGAAACGGGAACCGAGAGTTGCCGAATGAGGACGCTCATTCCCGACTTCGACCCGGTTCACACACAACCAGTGCAGACGACAGCCCTCTTCGGTGCGGGCTGGATCGACATGATTTCCGACCGCGCCATCCTGCGCAACGAACGCAATCGCGGTGTTCGCAACGCAGCGAAGGAACTGCAGTTGGAATTCAACACGATACCGGTAGGTCGGGCGCGTCGGGTCGCGGGAGGGCTCGGGAAATTCGGGTGGAAGGCGCAGTTCGCCTCGCTCGAAGAGTTCGTCGCCGCCGCGTGCGCGAACGAACTCGGGCTTGGCACATCTTCGACCGAACAAGCCAAACCACTCGTCGGCGCGACTGCTCCTACGGTGCCAGACCTCGACAAAAAACAATTCCGGGCGCTCGTAGCGTTCGTGAAGACCTTGCCGAAGCCGGTCGCGGTGGCGGGCCACGCTTCGGCCGACCGCGGTAAGGAACTCTTCAGCACAGTCGGTTGCGCCGTGTGTCATGTCCCTGACCTGGGCGCCGTAAAGGGCGTCTATAGCGACTTCCTGCTCTACACTCTGGAACCTCCCCCGCCGCCAGGGGGCGGAGGCGAGTACAACCTCGGCCCGTCTCCGCTGTTCAACCTGCCGGAGCGCCCGGAGCACGAACCCAAGCCGAGTGAATGGAAGACGCCCCCGCTGTGGGGAGTCGCGGACTCGGCACCGTACATGCACGACGGTTCCGCGCCGACACTCCGCGACGCGATCTTGAAGCACCGCGGGGACGCCAAGAGCGTGACGGAGAAGTACAACGCCCTCGCCCCCGACGATCAGGCCACGCTGCTCGCCTTCCTGGGTACACTCAAGGCACCACCCGACGCGCCGTCCTTGAGCAACCCCGCCGTCACCAAGCTGGACCGGAAGTGACCTCACCCCGACCGACACCCGCCCAATTGCGGACCGCAAAGAACAAGACCGTGACGGACGTGATCGCGCCGGGGTTGAGCGTACTGTTCTGTGGCATCAACCCCGGCCTTTACACGGCGGCCATCGGCCACCACTTCGGGCGCCCGGGCAACCGGTTCTGGCCCACCCTCCACGCTGCCGGCTTCACCCCACGATTGTTCGACCCCAGTGAAGAGCAAGAACTCCTCCCACTCGGCTACGGCGTTACGAACGTGGTCGCGCGAGCGACCGTCGGCGCGGACAGTCTAGAGAAGAAGGAGATCGTCGCGGGCGGCGAAGTGCTAACCGCGAAGGTGCTGGAGTTCTCGCCGCGCTATCTTGCGATCCTCGGCGTTGGCGCGTACCGCACCGCATTTGCGAAACCAACAGCGGCTGTCGGGCTTCAACCGGACGCGATCGGCAACACCAGGGTCTGGGTACTTCCCAATCCCAGTGGACTGAACGCGCACTATCAGAGAAAAGATCTGGTGAAGGTATTCCGCAAACTCAGCGACGCGGCCAAGTGACACCGTGTGTTTCAAAGTAGTAGGCACACACCATGTGCCGTTGCTTCGCAACTCTGAACAACCACGGCACACGGCGTGTGCCTATTACTTTGTGAAGACCGCGGCCAAGTGACACCATTGCTGCAGCAGCGGTTTCGGGTTAGTATCTCCGTGACTCGCGGCGCGCATCACCGCCCTTCCCTATCCGACGGGCGTCGCCTCACGGCTCGTTCGCTCCGGGAGATTGCAGTCATGCGGTTCGTTGCGTTCACGGCACTGACGTGCGCCATCTCGCTCGTGACCTCGCTTGCCGCCGCGCCCGCACCCAAACCTGGACCGGTTCGCGCACTGGTCGTGTCGAGCAACAAGAGCGGTAACTGGGAAATCTATCTGGTGCAGCCCGGCTCGGGCGAGACGAAGCAACTCACCGACAACAAAGCCAGCGACACTGAACCGGTCTGGTCACCCGACGGCAAGCAGATTGCATTCGTGTCCGACCGCGAAGGCGCGCCGGACATCTGGGTGATGAACACCGACGGCACCGAGCCGAAGCAACTCACCAAGAAAACCGGCGGCACGCAACTCCGCTGGTCGCCCGACGTCAAGCGGATCGCGTTCGTCGCGGCGAAGGTGAACAAGGATCAGGTGCACACGGTCGACGTCGCAACCAGCAAGGTCACACAACTGACGACGTTAACCTCACCGAGCCGTCAGCCGGCATGGTCGCCGGACGGCAAGACGGTGTCGTACACGTACCACCTCGCTAACCGCCCCGCCACTTACACGGTGCCCGCCGGAGGTGGTCTCAAGAAGCGGCTCACCGACATCACCGGCGGGGTAGACGCGGCGTGGTCGTCGGACGGCAAACGGGTTCTCTACGTCTGCACCCCAACCCCCGCAACCGGAGGCGGCTGGCGGATCAACACGATCGGCGCCGACGGAAAGGACACCAGGCAACTCGCAAGCGGCGGAGGCATCCCCACCAACGTGTCACCGCAGTGGTCGCCAGACGGGAGCCGCATCTCGTACGGCGAACTCGTGGACGGCGTTCTACAGGTCGCGGTGATGAAGTCCGACGGAAGCGACCGGCGAATCATCACGTCGGAGCATCTGCACTCCCACACACGCTGGTCACCGGACGGCCTGTCCATCAGTTACACGCGTCTCGAGAAGGGTCAGCCCGCAGCATTGTGGATAAGCGACCCGGATGGCGGGAACACGAAGGAACTGCTTCGCAACATCGGAACGGCCGAGTGGAAGCCGAGGTGACACGCAACGCCGCAACCGAGAATCCGTGGTTGCGGCGCGAAGCCCTCCGCGGCTGGTGAGGCAGACCCAGCCCACGAATGGACCTCGCCTACAAAACCCCTACTCATCAACGGGCGGACCACGACGCTGGTATCACGTCATGCGTTCGCTTTTGCCGGCGTCGCGCCGACCCGGGCTAATCCAGTTAACGATTCCGAACTGGGTGTGCGGGATCGCGATTCGGGAGTTCGTCAACGAACACCTGAAGACCGTGCCTCGCTGTGATAGCGGTCGCACCAACACGCCAAGCCGTATCAAGAACCGAATTCAGTTCCTCCCTCTCTCCTTGTGGGAGCGGGACAAGCTAACATCGGAGCCGTCATCCGCCCGGTTCGTTACATCAGTCCGCGGTAGAACGCCTCGAACCGTTTCGTCATCGCGGCGCGGCTGTACTCGGCTTCGACGCGCCGGCGTGCCGCGGCCCCGTAGCCCGCAGCGCGAAGCGGGTTCGCGAGCAATTCGCCCAGCGCCTCGACCAGCGCGCCCGGATCGCTCGCGGGAACCACCAGGCCACACGTGCCGCCGGCGAGGAGTTTCGAGTTCGCGCCCACGTCGGTGGCGATCACCGCACGCCCGGCGGCCATGTACTCCAGCAAGACGTTCGATATCCCTTCGGAGTGCGACGGCAGCACGGCGACATCCACACTTCGCAAGAAGCCGGCCACGTCGGACACGGAGCCACGTAGTATGAACCGGTCGCCGAGGCCGAGTTCCGCATGCAGGCGATCCAGCTCTTCGCGCTGTTCGCCATCGCCTCCCACCTCAAACACCAACTGCGGGAACTTCTCCAAAGCCGCCTTCGCGGTCCGCATCAAGCCGTCGATGTTCTTCACCGGACGCAGGTTCGCGACACACCCCACACGAATCCGCGGTTTCGTCAGGTCCGGGAGCAGGAACCGCCTGAATCGCACCGTATCGACACCGTTCTCCAGAACCGCGACACGCTTCGCTGAAGCGCCGTACGCGGCGACTAGCGATCCTTTCCCTGCGGCTGTGTTAGTGAGTGTGAAGTCCACGAATGGCCGAACCAATCGCCCCATCGCGCGATGTTCGCGTGTGAGCCAGTAGCCGAGATCATTCCGCACGCGGAGTACCTTCTTCACGCCGCACATCTTCGCAAGCGGTGCGCCAAGATAAGCCGCGTCGAGGAAATACACCTGAAGCACGTCGGTACGGTGTTCGCGCCAAAACGAACGCAGCCGGCGTGCGGCGGACACGGCGCGCCCGCTCAACAGTTTCCGCACGCCGAGCCTGATGACGGGGCAGTCAGCGGGTTCGAGCGCCCGCGAGAGATCGTCCTCGCCGTCGAGCAACGCGAGCGTCGGTTTGACTTGCGTGCGGTCGAGGTCGCGGATCAGAGCGAGCAGTTGCGTTTCCGTCCTGGCGCGGCTGAGCCGGTCGATCATGAAGCAAACGCGAACGGGGCGAGTGACCGGCTCCTGTGTCGGAAACACAAGGCGTGGTGCGAGTAGTGCGGACATCCTGTCCTCCTCAAGCGACGACTTCAGAGAGCGTGAGACACAAGGTGTGAAGCAGTTCGAGATCCGCCGCCACTTGTACATGGAAGGTCAACAACTCTCGCATCCGCACGCGACCTGCAGCGCGAAAATGGGCGCAGAGCGGGGTCGCATCCAGTCGCGCGAACCAGATCCGCGATACCCAACACACTCGCGAACGCCTTCGAAAAGTCGTTCTTGAGTGGGGCTGCAGCGAAGCAGTGTGCACCGGCCTCGTTCATGAACGCGCCGCCGCGCCCGCCTTTTTGGCAAGATGGCGAACGTGGTACGGATCTGTTCGTGTAGCGCAATCGCCAGCCCGAGCCTTTGACGCTCTGGGCCGCCGAAGAAAGTGTTGGCGGTGAGGTGAACGAGGTTCATCCCTGTGCGCATCCGTGCAGCAATAGGGCGACGATCCTGAGTCAAGGTTGGAAGTGTAGAAGGTGCACCGTGCGGTTGTCTACCCGACTTTTTCACGGCCGCGATCCTGTCTTGCACTACCGGTTCCCTTCTGACACCGACTGCGAATCCAACGTTCAAATCACCACCATCGGCGCGAGAAGTGACCCAAGCGGGTTTGGACGCAGTCGAAAAGTTCCCACACGCCGAAGCGTCCCTCACCCACGCAGCGCGTCCAGAGCCGCGCCGATGTCCTCGGCACGCATGAGCGATTCGCCCACCAGCACCGCACCCGCACCGGCCGCGCCTAGCCGTACGAGGTCCGCGTGCGTCTTGATACCGCTCTCGCTCACCACGACACGATCCACGGGAATCTTTGGCAACAACTCCAGCGTGTGTTCCAGGCGTGTCACGAACGTCCGCAGATCGCGGTTGTTGATGCCGACGATCGGGGCACCGCAGTCGAGCACGCGCGACAACTGGTCCGCGTCGTGTAGTTCCACCAGCGTGTGAAGCCCAAGCGCGACCGCTTGCTTCTGGAGCGCAGCGAGGCGGTCCCCGGGCAGGCATTCCGCGATCAGCAGCACAGCGTCTGCACCGACGCACCGCGCCTCGAGAAGCTGGTAGCGGTCGAGGATGAAATCCTTCCGCAACACAGGGCACGCGACCGCTGTCTTCACTTCAGTGAGGTACTGCAAGCGTCCCTGAAAGTAGTCGGTGTCGGTCAGCACGCTGATCGCGTCAGCGCCGTGTTCTTGATAAATTGTAGCGATGCCCGCCGGATCGAAGTCGACGCGGATTACTCCCGCGGACGGCGACGCTTTCTTCACCTCCGCGATAAGCGCGATCTTCCCGTGTTGCCTGATCGCGTGCCTGAAGTCGCGGACGGGCGGCATGCCCGCGGCTTTGCGTTCAAGTTCGATCTCTGGCACCGCGGCCCTTGCGGTCGCGATCTCGCCTCGCTTCGTCTCCATTATCCGGTCGAGTATGTTGTTCATGCGGGGTTCTCTGTGCGGTCGGCGTTGGCGCGGGTATTCTAAGCCCCGCCGCGTGAACACCAACCTCCGCGACCGACGAAGGACCAGCCGTGAGCATTGACCTGTCAGAAGTCGCGCGCATGGTGACCTCCATCGCGCTCGTCGCGGCGGTCGCGCTGCCGGCCGGTCTGATCGCAACGGCGCTGCGGCCGAAAGGCGAACCGTTCTTACACAAGTGGAAGCCGCTTCCGGTGCCATGGAACGGGTTCGGAGTGACGGGCGCGTTCCTCGTGGTATCGTTCATCGTGCCAATCGTGATGCTTGAAGTCCTCAACGAGAGTGGCTTCTATCAACTCGTCTATGGCGACGATTTCCCGCACGCGAAAGCGACGGAAATCGACCCCGAACACAAGGCGGAATCGGCCACGCTGCGCATGTTGTGGGCGAGCATTCTCGCGCTGCCAATATCGCTCGGCGCACTCGCGCTGACGCGATACTCGCTGTACCCGAAGTGGCGGCCGAACACGAGTGGTAGCGTCGCGGGAAAGGTGGGGCTCGCGGTGCTCGCGTGGGCAGTGCTCACGCCGGTCGTGTTGCTGCTGAACGCAATCGTGAACGTGGTGTCGCAACAACTCGACGTGCCGCCGGAAACGCACTCGCTCGCGAAACTCGGCGGGCGGCCCCTGAGGGATCAGATTCTGCTCGCACTGGAAGCGTGTATCGGCGCGCCGCTGCGCGAGGAGATCATCATCCGCGGCGTGCTGCTGTGGTGGTGCGTTGGGCGAATGAAACTGCCCGGCGTGGGTGTGTTACCAGTGACGACCTGCCGCCCGTGGATCGTGATGACCGCGGCAACACTGTTCACCGCGACTAGCGGGACTTGGCAGCCGGTGGTCTTCGCTTGCGTGCTCGTCGTAGGACTCGGTGTGCTCTGGCGGTTCACACGCACTGGGGCGCGACGTGCGCGGGCCGTGTACGCGACGGCCGCGTTCTTCGCGCTCATGCACTCCGTTTGGCCGAACCCGATCCCGCTGTTCGTGCTGGGGTTGGGGCTGGCTTGGCTCGCGGTGCGCACGAACGGGTTGCTGGTGCCACTACTCGTTCACGCACTGTTCAACGCGGTGTCGGTGGTCTTCGTGTTACGCTCGTGAGCCGCAAGCGGCGGAAGATCGCAAACACGATTACGCAGCGGCGCGGCGCACGTGCGATTGCGGCAGTCCGAGTACCTTGCGGTACACGCCATGCGTGACTCTGGCACACGCTTCCCACGTGAACGTGGCCGCGTGGCTCATCCCGCGACTGCGATAGTAGCTCAAGAACTCGCGGTCTGCGGCGATGCGGTTCAGAGCATCGCGCCAGCCGTCGAGGTTGTTCGGGTCGATGGTCAACGCGTGTGTGCCGACCACCTCGCGCACCGCGTCGGCGGTCGAAGTGACGGCCGCGGTTCCGCACGCCATCGCTTCCACCGGCGGCATCCCGAAGCCCTCGTAGAAGGTCGGGTACAGCAGTGCCTCCGCACCCGCATACAACGCCGGTAGGTTGTTGTCGGGGACGTAGCCCAGGTGAATCGCGCCGAGCGACTTCGCTTTCGAATCGAAGAGTTCGCGTTCCGCGTCCGCCTTCCAGCCCCACCCGCCGGCCAGCACTAGCGGACACGCCTCGCGCGCCTTCGGCGGCAGATCGCAGAACGCCTTCAGCAGCGTGCCGATGTTCTTCCGCGGTTCGATCGTGCCGACGTAGAGCGTGTACCGCGCCGGCAAGTTGTGTTTCGCGCGAACGGCGGCGATCGCGTCCGGCGATTGCGGGCGGAACTGCGGACCGACGCCGCACAGCATCGCTGTGACGCGGTCCGGTAACAGACCCAGGTGCCGCTGTGCTTCGGCGCGCACCGCTTCGGTCCCGACGATGACGTGATCCGCAAGCGCGACCCCACGCGCGAACGCGGTTTCATGCGCCTTCACACGCTCGACTGGGTGCCACTCGGGAAAGAGCAAGACGGAGAGGTCGAACACAGTGACGACGAGCGGAAGACCGGTGCGGAACGGCACAAAGTTCGGTTCGTGGTACAGGTCGAAGCTGCCGGTGCGCGCAGTCGCTTGAAAGTGCGCCGCGTAGCCGAGCTTCGCGACCGCGCCAATGCTCCGCTTCACGAAACTCTTCAGCGGGTTCGGTTTCTTGTTCGAAGGCGTGCCAGGATTTCCGGCCGGGTGGAAAAATCGGCGGGCGGCGCGAGTGACGCTCGAGCCGGGGTACAGCCTGAACGCATCATCGGGGAAAGTGGCGACGAGCGCGGTGTGCAGATTCGCGGCCGCGTGCGCGATTCCCGTCTTCGGCTTGAGCGTCGTTACCCCGTTGAACAGCACACGCACGGCGAACCCTCCATCACGCGGCCTGGTGCTGGGGCGTGGGTTCCAATACGGGCGTTTCAGCCGGAGCTGGCGACTCAGGCGACGGCATTTCCTCCGGTTGAGGCGGCTCGACCGGTGGTAGGGCCATCGCAGCGGCGGTGTAGCGATCAACAATCTCTTGAGGCGGCCCCTGCGCCACGATCCGCCCGTGCCGCATCCATATCACGCTGGTACACATCTCGGTGACGGCTTCGAGGTCGTGTGCGACCATGACCATCACGCGAGCCGAGCCCATCAACTCGCGCATCCGGGCCTTCGCCTTCTGCAAGAACGCGAGATCGCCAACCGCTAGCACCTCATCGACCAGCAGCACTTCCGGGTTGATCGCGGTGGCGATGGAGAACGCGAGCCGCATCTGCATCCCGGCGGAATAGTTCCGCACCGCGATGTTAAGGAAGTCACCCAGTTCCGAGAACGCCGCGATCTCGTCCACCTTTCCGCGAATGCTGCTCGGCGTTTCTCCTTGTAGGTACGCGCGGTACAGGATGTTGTCCCACCCGGTCGCCTCAAACTCGAAGCCCAGAGTGATGTCGAACAGCGAGCAAATCTTCCCTTCAACCTCGCGTGTGCCAAGGGTCGGCGGGTAGATGCCCGCGAGCGTCTTCAAGAGTGTGCTCTTGCCGGCTCCGTTGTGGCCAATCACGCCAATCCGGTCACCATCGCGTGCGGACAGGTTGATGTCTTCCAGCGCGCGAACCCGCAGCGGCGGGTTCTTCGAGTTGAGGAACAGCCGGTTCGTGAGGTATTCCTTCAGGGACACCCGCTTCTGCTGGTACGCGTTGAACGTGACGGACACGTTCTGAAGTTCGATCTTCGCCATAGCCGCAAGTCTCAGTTTGTAGGACAGACCTCCAGGCCTGTCAGGGCGAACAAGACAGGCTGGAAGACCTGTTCTACAACAAATTCAAGCCCACCACTCACAGGTGGAAGATCACCTTCTTGTGCAACCAGCCCACGACGCCCGTAGCCAGCGCAACAAGCACCGCGGTGACCGCAATCGCGGACAGGTATAAGTGGCCCAAATGCGCGAGGCCGTCCCCCGTCGGCATGCCTGCAAGTAGCGGGTCGCGAATCACCGACAGGTAGAGGTTCGCGGGGTTGATGTCTACTAGCCAGCCCAGTCCGCGCGAGTCGAGGATACTCCGCCGATACATGATCGGTGTCAGGAAGAAGCCAATCTGCGCGCCCACTTCGAGCATGTGCGCCATGTCGTGGAAAAACGCAGTGATGAATGCCCCGATGGTCGCCACCGCCCACGCCGCGATGAGCGCGAGCAGCAAACCCGGTAGCGCCAGCGCCAACCCCACGAACACCCCGATGTCGCCCTTCCAGACCACAAGCAGCACCACCACCACGGCCAGCGCCATGCACGAGTGCAGCGCCTGACCCAGCACCGTGCGGAGCGTGTAGATCGTGTACGGCATCGGGCTTTGCCTGATGTACGCCTCGTTCATGAGAAACGCTTTGCTGCCGAGGGTGGCAGCGTCGCGCAGAAAGCCCCACACGGCCAGCCCCGCGAGCGCGAACGCGGCATACCCAACCGGGTTCCCGTCGCCGAACAACTGACTGAACACCACCGTGAACACAACGGTCATCGCAATTGGGTGCAGCAGCGACCACCCGATCCCCAGCACCGAGCGCTTGTAGCGCAGGCGCAGGTCAAGTTTGACCAGCGCGAGCAGGAAGTGGCGTGCAGTCCAAACGGCGGACAAATGGCGAAACATCCGTGATCCCAATTAGCTATCTTCGGGAGGGCGAGATTAGCGACCCTGACCCGGCCTCGCCAGACCAATTTCCCGGCACACCTCGCGCGACCGTTACAGCCTAACTTCCAGGCACGACATTTCTCTCTTGCACTCAACGATTGTGACACGCGATTGTATCGTGCGTCCTAAATGTATCGGTGGGCGAAGTCTACACGGTTGTACTCGGGAGGGGGCTGGAATGCGGACCAACGACGTGATCGAGGGTGATTGCATTCAAGTTCTCGGCGCGATGCGGGAAGGGAGCGTGGACCTTGTGTTCGCCGACCCGCCGTTCAACATCGGCTATCAGTATGATGTGTACGACGACCGCCGCGCGAAGGCGGACTACCTCAACTGGACCGAGAAGTGGCTCGCCGCGGCCGTTCGCGTGCTTGCCCCGCACGGCTCGATGTTCCTCGCAATCGGTGACGAGTTCGTGGCCGAACACAAAGTGCGGCTCGACGCGCTCGGCCTCACGATGCGGAACTGGATTGTGTGGCACTATACGTTCGGCGTAAACTGCTCGAAGAAGTTCAACCGCAGTCACGCGCACATCCTGTACTACGTCCGCGACCCCAAGAATTACAGGTTCTTTCCAGACGCGGTACGCGTGCCCAGCGCCCGCATGACGACCTACGCGGACCGCCGTGCGAACCCGGTCGGCAAGTTGCCCGATGACACGTGGATGCTCCGCCCGCAGGAGAGCGACAAGCACTTCCAGCCGGATTCGGACACGTGGCATGTGCCGCGTGTGTGCGGCACGTTCAGCGAACGGCTCGGCCACCCATGCCAGATGCCCGAAGCGGTGCTCGACCGCATCATCCGGGTCGCGTCGGAAAAGGGCGATCTGGTGCTGGACCCGTTCGCGGGTAGCGGGACCACGCTCGCGGTCGCGAAGAAGCTGGGTCGCAGCTACCTCGGCGTGGAACTGTCCGAACAGTACGCCGACGGCGTGCGTAAGCGACTCCAGATGATCGACTTCGCAGAGGCAGCAACTGAACCGGTCAAGCCACGCAAGCGGTCGGTCGCGAAGCGATAAGGCCTTCCGCCTATTGCGGCTTCGCGGGACCACGCCAAACTTCTATTTCCCGTCGGGCTTTGTGGTACTCGGCGCGAACGGGCGCACAAACGGGATCGACAGTCCGTCCAGCGGCCTCGGCTGCACGCCCTCCAGCCGGGCCAGTTTCTCACGACAGTTCTGCAAACCCGTTTGCAATTCCTTCAATGACTCATCCACTTGCTTGTGCTGCGAGTCGCGAATGGCTTTGCGTTCCAGGTCGGAAGTCTTGTTGCGGTCCACCTCGCCAGTTAACTTCTGCACATCGTCCCGGGTCGTCTTCAAGTCCGCGGCGGCAGCGGCCAACTTCTCCTTGATCGCATCCAACCCGGCGACGTCCTTCTTCAATCCCTCCAACAAGGCCACGCGTTCCTTGAGGAGTTCGAGCGACGCGACATCCTTCTGCATTGCGTCTGCTTCGCGCTTCACGCCTTCCACCGCGGTTGCGTTGGTGTGAACCTTCTCTTTCATGCCTTCGAGTTCCACTTTCACCGTGTCGAGGCCGCGCATTCGCTCGTACTGAGCCGTGACGCGAGTGTTGAACTCGTCCTTCTTCACGAGTTCGGCGCGTGCTTCGCGTTCGCGGCTCACCTCCGCTCGCAACTCGTTGACACTGGACGTGAGGTTGTTGTAAAGAGTGATCGAGACCAGCGCGACGATGCTCAGGATCGTGCCGCCGAACACACGCCAGAAGAGCGAGATGTGTTCCTCTTCCTTCTTGGGTTCAGCCCTGCGGTCGGTACTCGAATCGGTTGCGGACCGAGCGGTTTCCAGTGCCGCCATCTCGCCGCTCCGCTCCAGCGACTCGTCCCCGCCCTGCCCGTTTCGCTTGTTCAACATGGTTCCTTCCCCCGATCCAAACAGCGCCCTCCGAGTTGGCGCCGCGCGATGTGGTAACATGGGTCGGCGTGTATAGCGGAGTTCTCCGTGTCCCGCAACCCGACCTGACAGGATTTTGACATCGCCGTAAGGGCTGACTTGCGCGGGGATCCGACCCGGAAACGAGAACGCCCAGCGCTGAGCGCCGGGCGTGTGGGTTACAACGGTAGTCGCGTTACTTCTTTTCCACGTCCGGCTTCGGGGCCAGCTTCGCTTCTGGCTTGACCACCTCAACCGCAGGCGCTGGTAACACCGCGTTGCCACCGCGAATGATCGCGGGCTGCTTGATGATCGCCGGCTTTACTGCTGGGAGAATTTGAACGGGCGGGGCGACCGGCACCGGTTGCGCTTTCGGGTCGTTCGGCTTTGCCGGGTCGGTCTTCTTCTTGGTCTGATCGAGAGGAGTGATCGGGATTACGAGTTCGGACCCGACGAGCACGATCATGTCCTCGCGGAAACCCTTCAGGTAGGTGTCGTCTGGCAATCGGCTGTCGCCGGCCACGATCACCATCCCTCCAGCGCCGAGGCGATTCGACAGTTCGCTCTTGTGAATCAGTTTGCCAGTCAAGTCATAGGCGTCGAACTTGACCTCTCCGAGCGGCTTGGTGACGACCTTCACTTCCGCCGGCACGCCGCCGTAGTACCCGTATCCGCGCTTGCCGCGCATCGCCCGGCCCTCAAACTGAACATCGTCGTAGTACACGTTCCCGTTGCCGTTGTCCGACTGGCTCGTGGCCTGGACGAGGACCGTGCCTTTGGCATCAGTCGTCAGCATCGTGAGCTTGGGCGCCGGGGTGGTGGGGTACGGCGGGCCACCCCACTGGATGTTCGCGTGCGACAGCCCTTCGGCGGTCATCACGATCGTGTCAGTTCCGACCGATTGCAGCCACGCCTTGCTGATCGGCTTGCCATCGGCGGAGGCCAGCACGGTCGCGCCACCCTTCACGCGGTTGAGCACCTCGTCGAGCGTCAGCGTGCGACCGTCGGCTGTCGCGAACTTGCCGTTGAAGTCAGCCAGCGTCTTGTTGAAGTACTGTGTGGACACGATGTCCTGTTCGACGTTCTTCTGCACTTGCTTGTTGCCTTCCATCACGAAGTAGGTGTTCGTGACGGTCTGCTTGACCGGGATGGTGCCGATCACGCGAACCGCACCGCTAGCATCGGCTTTTAACGCGAGGACTCTCGGCGCGGGGCCGGTCACGTTCGGGACGGTGTCGCGGGGAACAGGCGCGGCCGGCGCGAACAGGGCCGCCGAGAGAACCAGCGAAGGATACATTTGTAGTGACTCCGTCGGTTGGAAGTCGGAACATCGAATGGGATTAGGATACCGCAGCGAACGGGCGAGGTAAAGGCACTGGCAGATTGTTACAAACGCGGGACAAAGAAAAGGAAAGCCGCGGGTGAAGACTCTCGTCTCCCCGCGGCTTTCGTCCGTCACGGTGTTCCGCTTCGGCTCACTTCTCCGGAACCGGCACCGGGGCCGGCACCACGCCGGGCGCGATCTGGATCTGAATCACGCCGGGTTGAGCGGGCAGAATCTGGATGCCGGGGACCGGCTGGATCGGAGCCGGCAGCGGACGGACGTTGCCGCCGGGGAACGGCTTGACGGGAAGCGTGCTGGCGCCGACTGGGCCGGTCAGTTCCGGCGAGACCAGCACGAGCACGTCGTCCTTGAACAGTTTCAGGAAGTTTGGGCTGACCGGCTTGCCGTCGGTCGAGACGATCACGATGCCGCCGGTGGCGAGCTTCTTGACCGCGTCCGCGGTCTCGAGCTTCTTGCCGTCAGCGGTCGTAACTGCAAGGTCCTTCACCTCGCTCAAATCGACCATCTTGGCGCGGGGCATTTCGCGGGTGATGACGGCTGGGGCCGCGCCGCCATTCGGATTGATCGCGGCGCCGACGCCGACCTGAACCTTCTCCATCCGGGTCACCAGGACCTGGACCTTCCCGTCTGTTGCCTTCAGTTCGAGGATGCGGGGCGCCGGGCCGGTCACCATCGGCGGGGCCGGAGCGGGCACTGGGGCCGAGAGAGTCATCGACAGAACGAACGCGGTCAGCATGAGCAGCACTCCAGGGAGAGAAAAAAAGGGACAAACTCGCGTGCATCGCAGATATCCCCCAAAGACGAGATACCCGGTAGGAGAGATTCTAGGAATCCCGATTGACGCTCGGGAATGTAAAAAAAGAAAGGGTAACAGGGACTCCGGTCTTCCTGTTTTACCTTTTTCCCTTTCTCGATTTACATTCCCGCCGTCGCCGGGCGGAACCGCTGACCGTCGCCGCTCTCATCTAAGGTCCACGGGTCGCCGCGCATGTGGTAGCCGCCGTGGTCCCAACT
>SXID01000083.1 GCA_005772955.1 Planctomycetia bacterium | reverse complement strand
TGCCCGGCGTTCTCTCCGCGATTGGCGAGCGGCCGGTCTATCCGACCGGTGCGTACACGCTCAACGAGATCCCTGCGAAGTGAGCCCACCAAACCCGGAGAGTTCTTATCGTGAACGCCGGGGGTCCTGCCCTGTCGTTCGATGTTGGGCGATCAGCGGACCACGACCGTCAGTTCGTGTGGTGTCTTCTCTGCGTTCCCGACCGCGTCCTCGGCCTGTGCCGTGAGCTTCACCGCTCCCGCCTTCGTCGCGAGCGTGACTTCCCATTCGCCGTTGGCCGCGACCTTCGCGGTCAGGCCGTTCACGGTCACACGCTTCAGTACACCGTTGTCCGAGGTGGTGCCGCGAACCACGAGGTTGTCGCCGTCCTTGCGGACGTGCGTGATGACGGTGATCGGCGTCAACTTGTCGATCGGTTCCAGCTTCGCGACTTCGATTTCGGCACCAGCGAACGCGGTGCCGCCGGCGCCGGTGCCCTGTGGGAAGCCGGGGAGCCGGCTCCGGTTCAACTGCCCGATGGCGCGGTAGTCCTCCAGACTCGCCATCGTGTACTTCCCACTGATGCCCGTGAAACGCACGTCGCGGTAGTCTTGCCCGACGAACCGCGATCGGTACACCTCGTAGCCGCAACGATGGATACGCAGACCGTCGATACGCACGTGCGGAACATCGACCGTGTACCCGCGACCGCAGAACCAGATCTTCATGTCGCGAACCACGAAGGGCCGATCGCGCTCGGGGCCAACTCCACCGGAGTCCTGACCGAGATTTAAGCCGTAGGTGCCGATGTGATGCGCCTCGTTCCCGTCGAACCGGACGAACGGCATCGTGCGGATGTCCATGGCTTCACGTTGACCGTTTGGCTGACGGACGCTCAACCGCAGATCGAACGGTTCGGGACGTGGCTCGCCCTTCTTGGGCTTCACGAATGGTCCGGCCTGCGGTGTCGCTTCAAAACGGAACCCGTAGCCATCGCACTCGGCCGCGACGTTGCGCGTGAATGTGTTGTGGCTGTTGGCCCACCAGAACCCGGCCCCTTCGTTCTTGTCAAACGGGAGCGGCTGTTTCGGAGGGGCGACGCCTTCCAGAGCCTGAACCGCGAGGTTTCGATCCAGCACGTTGTAAACCTCGGTGCCGTCTTCGAGAAAGTAGCCGTGACCGGTGCTCTGGTAGCCGACGCAGTCACGCACAACCAGATACTCGGTGCCGTGAATGGTCACCCAGCGATTGTGGCTGTCCCAGACGGATGCGCCAACGACCGACGAGCCGCGCATCGTGTCGCGGCAGAGGTGAAAGTGGATGGGATAGCGCCCGAGCAATCCCTTCTTGCCGAGGTGCCGGAACTCCGCGAAGTTGATGCTCCCGGCGGATCCCTTGTGATACATCGTGTGGCCGCGCACACCCTCGGGTGAGGCCGACTCGATGACAACGTTCCGGGTCAAGTTCGCGACCTCGGTTCGGAATTCGCCTTCGCCCGCGTGGTGCGATTCGAGCGCTCTATCGAGGCTCACCGTTGCGTCGGCGATCGCGCGAATGGTGCGAACCTCCGTGCCCTTGGTGTTGTGGGAACCCGCCGAAGTCGTGACGATGACACGGTCGCCGACGCGCCAACCGCGAACGGCTTCGCTCAAGGTCAACTCGGTTCCGGTCGCGTCCTTGCCGAGTTTGACCCACGTCCGGCTCATTGGCTGACCGTGGAAGTCCATGCGCCCGCCGCAGCACACGATGGCCGGGCAACTCTCCTTGTCCATCCCGTCGATGTAGTGCAACCGGATCTTCGCGGACCTGCCTGCGGCGATGGGCGTTTCGGGCGTGCCGACCAGCAGCGTGGGTTTGCCGTCGCAGCAGAGGCACGCGGTCGTGAACCCCGGCCGAGCGGTGTCGAACTTCGGTAACGGCTTCTCGTCCTTCGGGTGCGTGCTGCAGTCGAACCCATTCTCGTCGAGTTCCTCGCCGTGCTGAATCTTGATCAGCCCGACGTTCAGCTCGGTGTCTTTGTCTGGTGTGAAGGTCAGCGTACCGACGATGAACAGCGAGCGAATAACCGCGACCGACTTCACGTCGTAGGTGACCGTGTGGCCCACGCGCACGAGTACCTTGTCGCCGGCCGCGGGCACCTTGCCATCGACCCAGGTGGTGGACTCCGACCAAGAACCGGAGCGCGCGGACTTCACCACGTTTGGAGCCGCGTGCGCAGCGACTGGAGCCGCGAGCAGAAGCACGAGCGTGAGCAGCCGTCGCATGAGTAGATCTCGCCTGTTGTGGAAGGACCGCTATGTGAAATGCCGTGCGTGCGGTGAGCGGGTCCGTGATTTTCGCCAGGAAGGAAGCACGCGTCTGAGCGACGCCGTTGTTTCGAACTACAACGGGCGAGCACACGGATCAGTATCCGGCGCTCGCTCGTCATTCGTCGCGGTCACTTCTGTTTTATGTCGTAGCAGAGCAACAACTCCTGGTCGCGAATATACAGCCGGCCGTTAGCCACGACCGGGTGCGCCCAGGCGCTGAGCTTCGACCGGTCCGGCTGGTCGAAGCGGCCCAGTTCGACGTACTTCTTTGGGTTCGCCTCCGCCAGAATGATGGTCCCCTTGCCGCCCTCGTTGCGGTGGTACAGAAGCCCCTCGGCGAACGTGATCGACCCTTTCGAGGCCTTCGGCTCAGACCATGCGATCGCGCCGGTCTTGAAGTCAACGCATGTGAGCTTGCCGCTCCCCTCGCCGTAGAGGTATCCGTCCAGCAGCACGACACCGCCGTGGTGGTTCTTCAACCGCTCCTCGAAGTAGACCTCCTTCGTTTCGAACTTGCCGTCGTTCTTGGAGACCTTAGCGAGACCGCCGCCCTTGTTGTAGGACGAGGCCGCGTACACGTGCCCGTCGTGGAAGACCGGGGTGGAGCAGTTCGCGGTTCCGTTGGCTGGGGTGTCGTACCGCCACAGGAATTCCCCGTCGGACGCGCCCACGGAGACGACCCCTCCGCGAACGAACTGGATGTACTGCTTCTGCCCGGCGCTCTCGACAGTTATCGCGGAGGAGTACTGTGCCCCGTCGCCCTTAGGCACGGCAGACTTCCAGATGACTTTGCCGGTCGCCTTCTCCAGCGCGACGATGGTGTTCTTCCCGCCCGGTGTGCAGATCAGCTTGTCTCCATCGATCAGCGGTGACTCGGTGTAACCCCAACTCGGAACGCTACCGCCGAAGTCCTTGACGAACTCAACCTGCCATTCGAGTTTGCCGGTCTTCGTTTCGAGGCATACGAGTTTGCCCTTGCTGCTGACCGCGTAGGCCTTCCCGTCCGCGATGGTGGGTGTACCGCTCGGGCCGTTGTTCTGGTTGGTGTTGCGCGGTGCGTCGAACGGGGTGAACCAGAGTTCCTTGCCGTCCGCCTCGTTCAGCGCCCAAACACCGTCTTGCTTGTCGCGCGTGCCAAGCCCGAAGATCTTGCCTTCAGCAACAGCCGGGGTGCCGAACCCCAGCCCCAGGTTGGTGACGGACCAGAGTTTTGCTGGTCCATCTTTCGGCCACGACTTGAGCAGGCCGGTTTCCTTGCTCAGTCCGTCGCGATTCGGACCCCGAAACTGAGGCCAGTCGGCACCTTCGGCGGCACCGAGAGTGCCGAGTAGGAGACCGAGGACGAGTCCGGTGGAGACGACACGTTGTCGCAACATGGTTGAGGGTTCCTGAAGGTGGGTTGGAAGCAGGCGGGAGAGAGTCAGGATACGGAGACGGGGTCGATTTGGCTTCGAGCGACACCGTGGCGGGATCGCCACAAGCAGAGCGCAAGAGAATCATGTCCCCACCCCTGGTTACCACGATTTGTTGAACAACAAGAAGCTGTGGACAGGGAGATAGTTTCTCGTGACTACCGGAACCTTATAGGCTCGGCGTGCTTTGGTGCCCGGAGCCGGCGGCAATGAACTCGTCGTACCAACGGAATCACAGGTCGAATCCACTCTCCTCCGACCCTTCGAGGTGCGCCGCGAGGGAATACGAGTTGAGGGTCAGACGTTGGGTGTTGAACCGGGTCTCTACCCACCGCTCGAACCCTGTCGCGTCGAAGCCCCCGAAACGGGCCGGCTCGGCGAGCGAATGGAAGTCCTCGGCGAACCAAATCCCGCTCAGCAGTAGGTGCAGCCCCCAGATCATCTTGCGGCCCAGCCACATCCCTGGCCGCTGGCGGACGGATGCAAGCAGAGTCGGCATATCGGGGTATCGCTCTCGCCACTCCACCTCACGCCCCTCCGCCGCCGAACTAGATATTATCCCGACCGGTGTTGCGCGTTAGGGCGGCCGGTGCTGGACGGGGGTAACGCGAAACCCGGTCTCACGAACGAGCAGACTACCTAACCACGTCACGACACGCGACACCCTAATCCTGAGTTCGACTTCTGTTCGTGACTACGTTCACTTCTGCTATCAACATGCGCTACGAGGGTGTGCCTACTTCTTTGAAACACTCCGGATAGAATTGCAAGCGTTCGACCCGCCAGTGTTCACACCAGTACTCGGCTCACCTACCACCTAGAGAGGGAATCGCCGTGTTCCGTCCCATCTCCGCGCTCGCGATCGTCTTCGCACTCGCGCTCCAGGCTCCCGTGCTCGCGCAACAACCGACCCCGCGAGAGAAGAAGGTTCGCGACGACAAAGTGAAAGTCGAAGCCGACGGCTTCTGGATTTACAACAACCTGCCGAAGGCTTTCGAAGAAGCGAAGAAGGATGCGAAGCCAATCGTCGTCGTGTTGCGCTGCCTCCCGTGCGAGGAGTGCGTGAAGCTCGACGACAACCTCGTAGACAAAGACCCGACCTTGCGCCCGCTTCTCGAAAAGTTCGTGCGGGTTCGCGTCGTCTCCACCAACGGCCTCGATCTCTCCACCTTCCAGTACGACTACGACCAGTCATTCGCGGTGTTCCTGTTGAACGCGGACGGCACCGTGTACGGGCGGTTCGGCACACGGTCGCACCGTACGAACTGGGTTGGCGACGTGTCGCTCGACGGTCTTGCGAAGGCGCTCGAAGGCGCGCTGGCGCTGCACGCGGAGTTCCCGAAGAACAAGGACTCGCTCACCGCGAAGCGCGGCCCGGCCCCGCTGTTCCCGGCCCCGGAGAAGTTCCCGCTGCTCGGGAAGTACGGCCCCGAAATCGACTACAAGGGCAACGTCGTTCAGAGCTGCATCCACTGTCACCAGATCGGCGACGCGATCAAGGACACGTACCGCAAGAAGAAGGAACCGCTGCCGGAAGAGGTGCTGTTCCCGTACCCGCACCCGAAATCGCAAGGGCTGATCCTCGACCCGAAGGAACGCGCGACATTGTTGAAGGTGGAGAAGGATTCGCCCGCGGAGAAGTCCGGGTTCAAGCCCGGTGACCAGATCAAATCGCTGAACGGTCAACCGCTATTGTCGATCGCCGATGTGCAGTGGGTGCTTCACCACACGTCCGCGGCCGGCGCGACGCTGAAGGCCGAAGTGGTTCGCGACGGCAAGCCCGCGACCGTGTCGCTCGCGCTGCCGAAGGGATGGCGCGAACGCGATGATATCTCGTGGCGGGTGGGCACCTGGCCACTGCGCCGCATGGCGACTGGCGGTATGGTTCTCGAATCGATCGCGGAACGGCCGGCGGGCGTGCCGAAGGACGGGATGGCGCTGCGTGCGAAGAGCGTGGGGCAGTTCGGCGCACACGCGGCAGCCAAGAACGCCGGTTTCCAGGCGGGCGATGTGATCATCAAGTTCGACGGCCAAACCGACTTCACGCGTGAAGCGGACTTGCTCGCGTACGCACTCCGCTCGCGCAAGGCGGGCGAGAAGGTGTCGGTGACAATCGTACGCGGCGGCAAGACGATGGAGATGACGCTGCCGATGCAGGAGTGAACACAAAGCCGACCGAGAACCGGTGCGAGGTTGGAGAACGAGCAATTCGAGCATCCCCGCGAGTGAAGTTTCTAGACTGGCGGCGAAGAGCAGTCGCCGCCAACGTTGAGAATGCCCATGAGATTTGTCTCGGTCCTCTCCCCACTCGTCGGGTGCCTCGCCGCCGCGATCTGTATCGACCTGACCGCAGCGTTCCAGCGATGGCAAGACGGCGACACACTCATTCCGGTACTGAGCAGCCTGTACGCCTGGACGCCGTTCTACTGGAGTCAGGACCGGCTCGGGATGCTGGTTCCACTGCTGGCGACCCCGTTCAAGCACCCGCTGACGAACCTGCTCGTCCAAAACGGTCTCACCATTTTCGGTTGTCTGATGACGCTCGTCGTGTTCGCGTGGTAGGTCCTGCGCGACCGGACCGCGGCGGCGGTCGGGCTTGCAGGGGCCGCCCTTTTCCTGCTCGCGTCCCCGGAGAAGAACCGCTTCTACACGCTGAATTGGGCGTACCCGTACCTGATTCCCTCCGCGCTCGCGCTCCTCGCCGTACCTCTCGCAACCCCACGCTTCGCGTCGGCCGCGACCGCGGTACGGGCGGCGCGGGCGTACAAGATTCGCGGGCCGATGAAGGTGTTGGCGATCGGCGTGCCGCGACTCGTGCTCGCCCTGGTCCTCACCGCGGTCGCGTACTGGACGAACGTCGGGAACTCGCTCACCGTCGTGCCCATCCTTTTCGGGCGGTTCGTGCTCGCGGGGCGCGAACGGTCCAAGGCAGAACTCGTAACCGGTCTGGTCCTGACCGGCGCGGGCACCTGGCTCGGGCGGCGCTTAATGAAATGGCGCGGTCAAGGCGAAACGACGACCTTAAGCATCGCGGATGTGGAGTTGTGGTCCGAAAGTTGGCGCAAGTTCGGCGCGAAGACGTGGGCGCACTACGACGCGTACCTGATCGTATTGGGCGGGCTGCTCGCGTTCGCGCTGGTCTGGGTCGTCGTGTCCCGCACCCGGTCGCACGTCCCGCGTGCGGTGGTGTTTCTCGCGGTCGCGATCGCCGCCCTCGGCACACAATTCGTCGTCGTCGGCACGACGCAGTGGATCCGCCTCAACCATTTCGACTTGCGCTACATGTACGGTACTCTCGCGCTGCTCGCCGTTGGTGTCGCGGGCGCGGTCGTCGGGCCGTTTCTCGCCGCGGTCGCACCGGGGCACCTCCGAGTGGTGACCGTGCTCTTCTCGCTGTTGCTCCCGCTGACGGCGGTTTGTCAGTACGGCAGCCCGTCCGTGGCATCCGCGCGCGCCGGTCTTGATCAGTCCACGGGATATTGGACCGCCGACCTGATCGACACGGACTGTACGCACCTGATCGGCGATTACTGGTGCGTCTGGCCCGCGATGTTCCACACGAACATGACGTGGGCCGACCGCGGCGAAGACCGGAAGGTGTGGGCCATCGCGATGCGGGCCGAGGTGACCCACCCGCAATGGGGACAGTCGGCCACGGAGCGGCCCCGAATCGGCGCGCTCGCCCCCAACCCCGCGCTGCCGCATTACACCGGCCCAACCCCGGACCGCATCGGCCTTCCGGGGATGGCGAATGATATCTTCCCGAAGATCAAGCGGATCGAACGCCGCCCGCGGCTCTGGGTCTATGTCCGCGACGACCCGTCTCGGCCTGCACCGTGACACGAGAAGAAGGAGTAACAGTGCGACCACAGGGCGGAGAGCACCTGTGGTCTGCGCGGAAGGTTACTTCCCGTCCAACTCCAGAACCACGTCGTTCGCGCCTTCCTTGATCGTTACCTTGAGCGGCGTCTTGTCTGGGGCCGCGTACTTCTCGGGTAACTGGGTTTTCTCCGGGATGTCCCCGTCGTAGTAGCCCTTGCCTGTCTTCGCGACAGTGACCACGTACTCGCCGGCCGGGGCGCCGTCGAACTTCGCGTAGGTCGTCACCGTGAACTTACCCGCCTCGTCGGTCAACCCGTCGCAAACGCGGGTGTAGACCTTGGTTTCCGCGTTGTAGCTGTGGAACGTCACCGTCGAACCGGCCGCCGGCTTGCCGTCGAGTTTCACCCTCCCCGAGACCGGGAACGTCTCCTTCTTCTTCACCGCCTTGCCCTTCTCGTCGCTTGCGGCGATCTTCAGGTTCGCCGGATACACGCCGGCGAGGTCCACGTTCACCAGCACAGGGTCGGCGTTGTTCTTCATCGTGATGAGCATCACCTGATCGAACTCGCCGTACTGCACGCCGCGCATCCGGCTCCCGCCGCCGGTGGTCGCGAGTTGGTAGTACTGCGTGCCGTTCCGCTCGAACACCTGATAGCGGTGGACGTGCCCGACGAACACATTGTGCTTCCGTCCCGCGAGCGACTTCTCCACCGCGCCCCAGCCGTTCTTCACCAGATCCTTCGCGGTCCAGATCGGCTTGTGGAGAAACACGAACGTCCACTTCGCGTCCTTGTTCGCCTCGACGGTCTTCGCGACCCACTCCTGTTGTTCCTTGTCAATGGTGCCCATCTCGTCAGGTGGGTTCTCGGAGCACAGACAGAGGAACAGCGCGCCGCGGTACGTGAAGTGGTAGTACTTCTTTCCGTAACGCTCGCCCCACTTCGTCACGAGCGTTTTGTTTGCGAGGTCGTGATTCCCGGGGACGTAGAAGAACGGCATCTCGAACCGCTTCACGTAGCCGTCGAACTCGTCCCATTCGGCTTTGATCGTTTCGTCCTTCGTCGTGTAACCCTCGATGAGGTCGCCGACGGACATCACGAACTGCGGTTGCAGCATATTGATCTGCTGAACGGCGCGGGAGAACACCTTTTCGCGGTGCCCGCCGGTACGGTCGGACACGACCGCGAACGTGAACTGGTTCGGATCGTTGTTGAGTTTGAGCGAGGTCCAGGGGTTCTTCTCACCTGCCTCGATCTTGAGAACGCCGGAGTCGGCGTCGCGGTCCTTGTCTGGGGCGGCGCCCGAGCGCGACAACGCGATCACGCCCGCGAGCGCGGCGGCTGTGACGAGACCGAGGAGGAACTGTTTCATTGGCAGCGGTTCCGTGTGGGAGGGCACTCACGGAACGCTACCCGAACCTGGTTGCGTTGGCAACCGCTGACGCTGGCCTTCACGCGATTTTCGCACCAGGTCGGGTTACTTGGCCGGGCCGGTGGACAGCAATTTGAGTTCGATCGTGTTCTCGCCAGGCTTGATCGTCGCGGTGAGGCCCGAGGTCTCGGGATTGTTGTACGCGGCCGGAATGAGCGACTTCCCACTCATGTAGTCGCCCTTCGGCAACTTGCCTTCGCCGGGATTTGGAACGACCGCCGACACGGGAAGCTCGTTGGCCGCGACCGCAACGCGGTGATCGCCGATGGCGACGCCATCGCCGGGGGCATACGTCATCACGTCGATGATCTCGCCGTTCACGATTGTCGCGGTCGCGGGCCGCGCCCCCTTCATTTCGAACGTGATGGTCCCGGTCGCGAGCGGCTTCCCGTCGAGCGTGACAGTACCTTTCACCTCGGCATGTTTGGGCTGGCCAGAGCAACCGACGAGCAGGGCGAGCGCAACGACAGTGTAGGGGATACCAATTCGCATGTGAGTCGTGCTCTGTGGAATGAACAGTGGACCACTGTCGGTGCCTGCCGACAGTGCCATTGAAGAATCGCGGTTCTGGTGGACTCAGTTCCCGGAAATCACCTCGCCACCGGCACGCGAGGCGTAGGCCCGGTAGGTCACCCCGTCGATGCCGTCGCGGATGAACCGCACGGACCCATCTCCCATGACGAAGTTCGCGCCACCCGTGTGGTAACTGCGGAACCCGATTGACTCGTCCCACCGCGGGTTCCCCTGTGTGGGGAGGTTTGCGGCCAGCGAGGTGTTCATGTAGTTGATCGGGTAGGCCGTGGTGCCCCAACTCTGAGCAGCGAAGTTCTGAGTGATGCAGAACGCGCCGACGCACTCGCCCACCGCGAACGTGTTGGACAGGCCGTCCGTGACGTCGGAGAATTTCGCCGACCAACCCCACCGACCCATCACCCCTCGCACGATCGGGTTTGCGTAAGTCAGGTTTCCATAATCCGGCGTCTGGCCGACACCGCCCGCGTTCTTGTAGTCACCCGCGCACGCTGCGTAGTCCGACTGCGACAGCACCCACGTCGGCCCTGCGAAGTGTTCCTCTTCGCGCGTGACGTCCTGGAGTGGGTCGGATGGGCAGAGGAACAGCGAGAACTTCTTGCTCAGCAGCGCGTAGTTGTTGCCCTGCCACGCGTGAATCTTGAAGTCGAGCTGCGCGTACACGGCGTTCTGCTCGACATCCGCCAGGAGCTTGGGCTGCCAGTTCCAGCGAACCGGGTTGGAACCGTTGTCGTGGAATTCAGACTTCGGGAACGTGCCCATCCGGTCGTGGTGGCTGTGGCAAGCCAACCCGATCTGCTTCATGTTGTTCTGGCACTTCATGCGGGCTGCGGCTTCACGCACTTTTTGCACGGCCGGAAGCAACAGCCCGATCAAGATTGCGATGATCGCGATTACGACGAGCAACTCGATGAGCGTGAAGCCGCGCCGGTTCGAGAGGATCATGGACGCCACTTGGAGAGGGGATGGAGTGGGTGATTTCCAGTGAGGATAACTGACGAGCGCGGTGTGTGTCGATTGTGAAGTGAGAGAAACACACTGAATACCGATTGCCCACCTGCATTACTCGGTTCGCGCGTATTTCGCGACGATCGCGCGTGCCGTGCGCAGTCCGTCCACCGCGGCGCTCACGATGCCGCCCGCGTATCCGGCGCCTTCGCCTACCGGGTACAACCCTGGCACGCCGGGCGATTCACGTGAATCGTTGTGGCGATCGATGCGAACCGGTGAACTGCCGCGCGACTCCGGGCCAGTCAGCACCGCTTCCGCGAGGAACCGCCCGTTCCACCGCCGGTCCATTTGCGGCAGACCGTGCGCTACCGCTTCGGCCACGAACGGCGGGAGCACCGCGCGCAGGTCGCACGGCGTCACTCCTCGCGGGTAACTGCAATCCGGTCCCGCGGTCGTCGCGATGCCGCGCAGGAAGTCCCTCGCACGCTGCACCGGTGACCTGTACTTGCGACCACCGCCGACCTCGAACGCCTTCGATTCGTACCTCTCCTGAAGACGCATCCCCGCTAGCACGTCCGTGCCCTCGAATGCTTCGACCGGCACTGTGACCACTAACCCGCTGTTCGCGAACACGGAGTCGCGTTTCGAGAGGCTCATGCCGTTCGTGCAAAAGAACCCGTCTTGCGACACGCTCGGAATGATGTACCCGCCGGCACACATGCAGAACGTGAACAGGTCGTGCGTGCCGCTCGCGACGAGCGAATAGTCCGCGTTGCCGAGAAGTTCCTCGAAATGCTCGTGACGCGGGCCGAACTGCACCGCGTTCACGACATCCTGTCGGTGTTCGATGCGCACCCCGAACTGGAAGGGCTTGGGTGTCATCGGCACGCCGCGCGTCGCGAGCATTCGGTACGTATCTCGCGCGCTGTGACCGATTGCGAGCGCCACCACCGATGTGGGAATGAAGCCGGACGACGTTTGCACGCCCTTCAAGCCAGTCGCGTCGAAGTGCAGGTCTTCGACGCGAGTGAGAAATCGCACTTCGCCGCCGAGGTCTTCGATCTTCTGCCTGATAGCTTTCACCACCGCGGGAAGCCGATTACTGCCGAGGTGCGGCCGGTGGTAGTAAAGGATGCTCGGCTTGCCCGGTTGTTGTCCCTTGCAATCCGCGAACAGTTCCAGCACGCGAAGCACGTCCGGGCCAGTTCCGCGGCAAGTCAACTTCCCATCGGAGAACGTGCCGGCGCCGCCTTCGCCGAACAGGTAGTTACTCTCGGGGTGGAACTCGCCGCCCGCGTCGAACGCCTTCACGTCGCGGATGCGGTCGTTCACTTTCGTGCCGCGTTCGAGGACAATCGGTTTGTAGCCGAGGCTAGCGAGGAAGTACGCGCACACCAACCCGCCGGGCCCCGAGCCGACCACAATCGGGCGATACGGCAGCGGCGCCGCGCCGGGGTTCGGCATTGCGAACGGCGGCTCGTCGAGGAGTTCGACCTGCACCCCCTGATTTGAAGCCGCTCGTGGCGTAGCGTCCGGCAGATCGACCTCGAAGTTGTAGACGAACCGGAGTTGGCGCTTGTCGCGCAGATCGAGCGCCTTGCGGACGATCCGCCACCGGCCGAGGTCCGGCGCACTCACGCCGAGCGCGCGCGCGAGGTGCGAGGGGAGCGAGGATTCCGGCGCTTCGATGGGAAGCCGCAGGTTCGAGACGCGAATAGACATGCTGACATTTTACACTTTTTGCCGCGCGTGGCTTCGCGGGCTGCTTTCTCGCGAAGCCACGAGCAGCGAAGAATACTCGCGTTCGAGCCGCTCAGGGCGTAAGATGACAGCGAATAATCTGCCCGCCAGAACAAGCGCATTTGGTGTGGGTTTGCAAACCTCACGGCCACAACCGCGCTCGACGTATTCCTTCGCCGGTGACACTTTCCGACCCGACTGAGGCCGCTCTCATGCTTCGTTCTCTTCCGCCCCTTCTGTGTGCCGCGCTTGGTGCGGTGCTGCTCACGTCGTTCCGCCCAGATGCGCTCGCGGCGCCGCCCGAAGCGCCGGCGCCCAAACTCGCGCAGCCAGTGAAGCCGAACACCAGCGGCATCGAGTACAACCGCGACATCCGGCCAATCCTCGCGGAGAACTGCTTCGCGTGCCACGGGGCCGACAGCGCCGCGCGAAAGGCCGGCCTGCGGCTCGATCTCCGTGAGACCGCAATTGAGGCGGGCGCGATCGTGCCGGGCAAGCCTGAAAAGAGCGCGATGATTACCCGCATTCACGCGGACGGCGAGAAGGAGCTGATGCCGCCGTTGAAGTCGAACAAGAAGCTCACGCCAGCACAGCGAGAGTTGCTCAAGAAGTGGGTCGCGGCCGGTGCGGAGTATCAGGCGCACTGGTCGTTCATTCCGCCCACGCGCCCGGCGTTACCCGTCGTGAAGGACAAGGACTGGGTGCGGACGCCGATCGACGCGTTCGTGCTGACGAAGCTCGAAGCCGCGGGACTGAAGCCCGCACCGGAAGCGGACCGCCGCACCATCGCCCGCCGGCTCTCGCTTGACCTTACCGGCCTTCCGCCCACACCGGAAGAGGTCGAAGCGTTCGTGAACGATGCGGACGCGAACTACTACGAGAAGTACGTCGATAAGTTGATGGAGTCACCGCACTGGGGCGAACATCGCGGGCGCTATTGGCTCGACTACGCCCGTTACGCCGACACGCACGGCATCCACTTCGACAACTTCCGCGAAGTCTGGTCCTACCGCGACTGGGTCATCCGCGCGCTGAATGCGAACCAGAAGTTCGACCAGTTCACGATCGAGCAACTCGCCGGCGACTTGCTGCCGAACCCGACGCTCGACCAGCGCGTCGCGACAGGCTTCAACCGGTGCAACATCACCACCAACGAGGGCGGCGTGATCGCGGAGGAGTACGTCGTCCTCTACGCACGCGACCGCACCGAGACGACCTCGCAAGTCTGGATGGGCCTCACCACGGGTTGTGCGGTCTGCCACGACCACAAGTACGACCCGGTATCGCAGAAGGACTTCTACGCGCTGTCCGCGTTCTTCAACAACACCACGCAGAACGTGATGGACGGGAACGTCCACAACACGCCGCCGATCATCCCGGTGCCGAAGACGGAAGACCGTCCGCGGTTCGACGAACTCACGAAGCAACTCAACGGACTGCGCGACAAGATTGCGACGCGGCGCGCCGCCGCGCGCCCGGACTTCGACAAGTGGCTGAAGACTGCGACCACCGCGAGCGTGCTTGGCGAGAACCCGATGAAGGGTTTGCGACTGCACGCTCCGCTCAATGATGGCGTCGGACTTGAGACGCGGTTCGCGTTCGATGGTCAGGTGCGCTCCGCGACCTTCGGCGATGCGTTCGGCTGGGGTGCTGGCCCGCGCACCGGGAAATCGCTTCAGGTGAAGCCCAAGGGTGACGGCGCGGCGGTCGTGATCCCGGAGGCCGGAGACTTTGACGGGAAGAAGGAATCGTTCACCGCGTCCGCGTGGGTGAAGCTCTCCCGCCGCAACTCGGTGGGGTCGATCATGGCCCGCATGGACACGGCGAAGAACAAGCATCGCGGTTGGGATCTATGGGTCGAGGGCGACAAGATCGGCGTTCACATCATCAACTCGTTCCCGGAGAACGTGCTGAAAGTCGTGAGCAACACACCGATACCCTTCAACCAGTGGGCGCACGTCGCGGTGGTGTACGCAGGCACTGCGGAACCGGATGGCGTCACGCTCTACGTGAACGGCCAACCGCAAGGGGTCACGACGCAGCACAACATGCTAAAGGCCACAACAAAGACCGACGTACCGTTCACGATCGGTCAGCGGTCCGGTGGGGAAGGGCGGCTCCTCGGCGCGGCGATCGAAGACGTGCGCCTCTACGACCGCAGATTGATGCAGGGCGAAGTGGATCAACTCGCGCGCTACGGGGCCGCGGCCGACGCGCTCGCGAAGCCGGCCGCACAGCGGACCCCGGCCGACGCGGACCTCGCGTTCAACTGGTGGCTCGGCACCTTCGACAAGCCAACCCGCGATCTCGAATCGGAGATTGCGAAACTGCAAGTTGAAGAAGTCGCGATCAAGTCTCGCGGGACCATCGCGCACGTGATGAACGAGAAGCCGGGGGAACCTGGAGCGTTTGTGCTGTTCCGCGGCGACTACGACAAGCGCCGCGACGCGGTGAAAGCGGAGACGCCGAAGTCGCTGCCGCTGATGCCGGCGGAACTGCCGCGTAACCGGCTCGGCCTCGCGAAGTGGCTCGTGTCGAAGGGCCACCCGCTGACGGCTCGCGTGACCGTGAACCGTTTCTGGCAGGAACTTTACGGCATGGGCCTCGTGCGCACGAGCGGCGATTTCGGCATCGCGGGCGAACTGCCGAGCCACCCGGAACTACTCGACTGGATGGCGCTGGAGTTCGCGACAGGCGTGAAGGCGTGGGACGTGAAGCAGTTCTTCAAGCTCCTCGTCACATCCGCAACATACCGCCAGGCTGCGATCACGACTCCGGAGAAACTCGACAAGGACCGCGACAACCGCTTGATGTCGCGCGGTCCGCGGTTCCGTATGGACGCGGAGATGATCCGCGACCAGGCGCTCGCCGCGAGCGGGTTGCTCGTTCGCAAGATCGGCGGCGCGAGCGTGAAACCATACCAACCGGAGGGAGTGTGGGAAGCAGTCGCGATGCCCGGCTCGAACACGCGTGACTACCGCCGCGACATTGGCGAAAATCTGTACCGGCGCAGCATGTATACGTTCTGGAAGCGCTCGGCACCACCAGCCGCGATGGAAGTGTTGAACGCGCCGAACCGCGAGACTTGTAGTGTCCGCCGCGACCGCACGAACACGCCGCTCGCGGCGTTGCTGACGCTCAACGACGTGCAGTTCGTGGAAGCGGCCCGCGTCCTCGCGGAGAAGACTATCACCTCCGCCGCGGAGGACGACAAGCGAATCGACTTCATCGCGAAACGCCTGCTGACGCGACCGTTCCGCGCCGAGGAGTTGGTGATCGTGAAGGACGTACTCGCGAATTTGCGCACGCACTACAAGGCGAAGCCGGAGGAGGCCAAGAAACTGATCGCGTTTGGCGACTCGAAGTCGGACGCGAAACTCGACGCGAGCGAACTGGCCGCGTGGACTATGCTCGCGAACCAACTGCTGAACCTGGACGAGGTGCTGAATAAGTAAGGTAGCCGACTCGCGGAGCGCGCTCTCGATGACCGACGATGTTGACCAAGGAAGGTAGGCGAGTCGCTCCGCGAGTCGCGGTCGTACCGCCCGATGCGTGGTGACCGGTGATCTCCCGTTTCCCGTGGCCAGGCGAGCTTTGCCCACAGTGACCTGACCCCGTAGCCGTCACTCGCGGAGCGAGTGACCTACCTTGCGAACAATCCAATGCAGATGACGCGCACAGAACTCGAAATACGGTTCTTCGACCCCGGTGTTGAGGCCGGTATCGTTACGCGCCGCCTCCCACACTGGTCCCAAACTGGGACGCTCGCCTTCTTGACGTGGCGCACGTGGGACTCGATACCGGCAGACGTTGCGTCGGAGTTGCTCCAGACTCGCGCCGATTGGTTGTCGAGACACGGTATCGACGTGGACATTCCCGACTGGCGCGACCGATTGCGCGCCCTCTCGCCCGGCGAGCAGCACGAGTTCCACCACAGTTACTCCGACCGCTGGCAACACATCTTGGACGAATGCCGTGGCACGTGCGTCCTCCGCGACCCCGCGCTCGCCCGCGTCGTCGCGGACAGCCTGCGGTACTTCGACGGCGACCGATATCTGGTGACCGATTTCGTCGTCATGCCGAATCACGTGCATGTACTCGCGGTGTTTGCAACCGAAGACGCGATGCTCAAGCAATGTGAGGGCTGGAAGCACTTCACTGCTACTCAGTTGAACAAGCGGCTCGGGAGGAGCGGCCGGTTCTGGCAAGTCGATGGTTTCGACCATCTCGTCCGGTCCGAATCGCAATTCGACGCGCTCCGTCGCTACATCGCTCGCAATCCCAGTCGTGCTGGCCTTATTGACGGCGAGTTTATGCTTTTCGCGGCCGACCCGCCGACCAGTGGCGAAAACGCTGGCGTCCTGGAACCTGCGATTCCGCCAAGTGTGCTCGCCCGTGACACCTGTTCTGAACGCCCCGCATAACTGTCACTCGCGGAGCGAGTGATCTACCTTGAGGACCACGCATGAACCTCTTCGATAATCCCCGCTCTCTCGAACTGACGCGTCGGTACTTCTTCGCGTCCGGCGGGCTATCGCTTGGCGCGATGGCGCTCGCGAATCTCGCCCGCGGCGCCGAAGCCGCGCCAATGCCGAAGGCTGCAGCCGGTACCGAGACCGGCATAGGCGCCGCTCTGTCGAAAACGCACTTCCCGACCAAGTGCAAGAACGTCATCTATTTGCACATGGTCGGCGGCCCCGCACAGATGGACCTCTACGACTACAAGCCGAACATGGAGAAGGAGTACGACAAGGACTTGCCTGAAAGCATCCGCAAGGGCCAGCGACTCACCACCATGACCAGCGGCCAACCGCGGTTCCCGGTCGCGCCGAGCATGTACAAGTTCAAACAGCACGGCAAGTGCGGCATGTGGATCAGCGAGAAACTGCCGTACTCCGCGAAGATGGCCGACGACATGGTGTTCATCCGTTCGATGCACACGGAGGCGATCAACCACGAACCTGCCATCACGCACATGCAAACGGGGAACATGGTCACCGGGCGCCCGTGCCTCGGGGCGTGGACCAGTTATGGCCTCGGTTCGCTCAACCAGAACCTCCCAACGTTCGTCGTGATGGTCGCGAAGCCGAGCAATACCGAGCAGATTCAAGCCATCTCCGCGCGGCTGTGGCAATCCGGCTACCTTCCCGGCGAACATGCAGCGGTGAGCTTCCGGGCCGCGAACGACCCGATTCTGTTCATCAATAACCCGCCCGGAGTGTCTCCTGAAGTCCGCCGCACCACGCTCGACGGGCTGAGTAAGTTGAACGAGCTAAACCACGCGCTGTTGGGTGACCCGGAGACGAAGACCCGCATCGCGCAATATGAGATGGCGTACCGGATGCAGTCCAGCGTGCCGGACCTCGCGGACCTGTCGAAGGAGCCGCAGAACGTGCTCGACCTGTACGGACCCGATGTGAAGAAGCCGGGGAGCTTCGCGCACACTGCGCTCACCGCGCGCCGGCTGGTCGAACGCGGCGTGCGGTTCGTGCAGGTGTATCACAACAACTGGGACCACCACGGCAACCTGCCCGCGCGCATGACCGATCAGACACGCGACGTCGATCAACCGTGTTGGGGTCTGATTCAAGACCTGAAGCGGCAGGGGCTGTTCGATAGCACGCTCGTGATCTGGGGCGGTGAGTTCGGCCGTACGATCTACAGTCAGGGCGGGCTGACGAAGACGAACTACGGCCGCGACCATCACCCGCGGTGCTTCACGATGTGGATGGCTGGCGGCGGCTCGAAAGGCGGCACTATCTACGGTGAGACGGACGACTACAGCTACAACATCGTGAAAGACCCAGTTCACGTGCGCGACTTACACGCAACCATTCTGCGATTGCTCGGCATCGACCGCGACAAGTTCAGTTATCGTTACCAGGGGCTGGACAATAAGCTCGTAGGCGTCGAGAAAGCGAACGTCATCACAGAACTGATCTCGTAACGCGGTCACTCCCGGAGATTCACTTGAGTACTTCAGAAACCAAGTCACTCTACGACCGTCTTGGCGGTGTGTATGCCATCGCTGCGGTGGCGGACGACTTCGTCAACCGCGTCATGGATGATCCGCGGCTGAACGCTAACCCGAAGGTGGACGAGGCGCATCACCGCGTCTCGCGCGCCGGGTTCAAGTATCTGGTCACGGAAATGGTGTGCTGGGCGACCGGTGGTCCGCAACGGTACACCGGTAAGTCCATGTACGACTCGCACGCCCACCTCGCGATAACCGAAGGCGAGTGGCAGGTCTTTCTTGGCGACTTCCGCGAGACGCTGGACAAGTTCGCGGTGCCGGCGCCGGAGCAGGCCGAGTTGTTCGCCATTGTCGAGAGCACGAAAAAGGACATCGTGCTGTCCGTTGCTTAACGCGGAACCGGGCGTCTGCGGAATCTCGGTTTCGCGTCAGCACCTGCTAACGCCTTGGGTTCTCTCCGAATGTACCCAGATGTGAAGCACCGCTTGAGGAGCGAGCGGACCCTCTCAAGTTTCGTGTTTGGTGTTTAGTTTTTGGTGTTCGGCGCGACTCGTTTCGAGTAAACCACACGCAGCAGGCATCCAAACACAAAACACCGAACACGAAACACAAGGAGGCAACATGGCCCGCACTGTCACGTTCAAGAACAACGCGGTCGTACTCGCTGGCAACGAAGTCAAGGTCGGTGACACGGCACCGGCGTACACTGGCTTGCAGGGGTTGACTTCCGTGACACTCGCGGACACGCCCGCCAAGGCACGGCTGTTCAGCGTGGTGCCGTCGCTGGACACGGGTGTGTGCAGCCTGCAGACCAAGAAGTTCGACGAGGGCGTCAAGGCGCTCGGCGACTCGGTCGCGTGCTACACGGTAAGCCTTGACCTGCCCTTCGCGCAGAACCGTTTCTGCTCGAGTGAAGGAATCAAGTCGATGAAGACCGTGTCGGACGTTCATGACCACTCGTTCGGCAAGAACTGGGGCGTGCTGATTCAAAGTGGGCTGCCCCTGATGTTGCTGACACGAGCGGTGTTCGTGGTCGATCCGGCCGGTAAGGTAACCTACGCGGAGTACGTGCCCGAGGTGACCGACCACCCGAACTACGACGCCGCACTCAACGCGTTGAAGGCCGTGGCGAGGTAACCCGACGGTTGAGTAGCAATCCCGCAGGGGTGCGTGAAGGCTCCACGCACTCCTGCGGGATTGCCGCTCAACAATCCAATTCCTCCCCTTTCCTTTTTACAATTCAAATTCGCGATCCCCTATCTTGCCCAGTTCCACCAAAACATAGGTAAGTCTGGCCGGATGTGCGGAATCTACCGCTTATGACTGCGCGCACCGCCCATCTGGGTTGTGACGGGACCCGAAACCAGTTGTGCGGTGAAAAGAGCGACTTACCCTATTGTTATTCACCGCGCACCACGCCCGGTGTGACGAAGCACCACGGAGACCGCACCATGAGCTTGTCCCGATGCGCCGGGCTTGCGCTCGCGCTCGCATTCGGCGCCCTCGCCACCCCGACCCGCGCCACGGCCGCCTGGGACAACGTGTTCCAGGTGTGTGGCAACGACTGCGACAAGCCGCGAGCCAGTTTCTACGCTCCCCCGTGCCCGCCGCCGCCCTGCCCGCAGCCGGTCGCACAGATCAGTTATGTGCAACGCAGCTACTACCAGCCAGTCACCGAGTACGTCCGCAAGAGCTACTATCAACCGGTCACGAAGAAGGTGACCAGCTACTACTACGAACCGGTCACCGAGTACAAGTACAGCACCTACTATGACCCCTGCACCGGCTGCCCACAGCGGGTCTGCACTCCGGTCACGGCGTACAAACTCCGCAGTCAGTGCAACTCGGTGACGAGCTACGTCGAGCGCTGCGCGATGGTTCCCGTGACCACGCTCAAGCAGGTCAACTACCAGCAGCCGGTGGTGAGCTACTACTACCCGCCGACGCCGACCGGCGCGAGCTTCTACCCGCTCTCGCCGACCGGCCCGACTGTGGAGCAGTTCCGCGAGAACCCGCCGAGCGTGTTGCCAAAAACCAGCAGCGACGGGATGATCCCGCCACCGAACGTGCCCGTTGTGCCGGGCGCGTACCCTAAGCCGGGCGACGCGAAACTCCGCCCGGAAAAGACCGTGAGCCGGAGCAGTGTGGTGTCGGTACGAGGTGAGGTGGTGCTGAACGACCAGATCACGCCGCGAGCCGGCGCGAAGTTGGTGTTCATGAACGCAGACAAGCCGGAGCAGAAGGAGTACGCGACCGCGAACGAGTTCGGCGAGTTCGACGTGCGCCTCGCGGCCGGGAACTGGTACATGTACGTCGGTGACAGCACCGGCAAGGCGACGTACCACAAGCAGCTCAGCCTCGGTGACCGCGACACAGTGGACTACAAGGTGGTCTCACGCTAATCGCCTCGTCGCGCCCTCTTCATTCAGCCGCTGGCGGTTTCGCGCGCTTTCGCGTAGCCGTCAGCGGCGTGGCGTTTATCCAAACGCCGCGGCCAATCGCAGGTGTTGTGCCAGGTCTAGCGTCTCCGATCGCACGGTGCCGTCGATGCCCAGTTCGGCGAGTTTCGCGTCCACGTCCTTTTTCTCGCGATGACCGCTCGGCCAGCCGACGAGCGCTTGCCGCAGGTTCTTCCGCCGGTGAACGTACAGGTCTCGCAGGAACACGCGGAACTTTTTCACGTCGCCGACCTTCGCTCTCTTCTCGGCGTTGGGTCGGATCATCACGATGGCGGAATCCACCTTCGGTTGCGGGTGGAAGTTCTTCGGTCCGACTTTGCGCACCACTTCCACGTCCGCTATGCTCTGCACGAGCACCGAGAGCGCGTTGTAGTCCTTCGTGCTCGGGAGCGCCCGCATCCGCTCCGCGATTTCCCACTGCACCATCACCACCATCCGCTCGATGTCTGTTCCGGCGATCAGAAGGTTGCTGATGAGCGGTGTTGCGATCACGTACGGCAGGTTGGCGACGAGCTTCTTTCGCGTGCATCCGGCTTGCATCTTCGCCGCGTCCCATGCGGTCAGCATGTCGGGGTTGAGTATGTTTTTCTTCGCGAGGCAATCGCCGAACACGAACGTCACGTTGGAGCGCTCGCCAACGATCTCCTTCGCGACCGGTTGGAGCGAGTGGTCGATCTCCACAGTGACGACCGCGCCGGCCTGGTCCGCGAGCCGCGCCGTGAGCGACCCGGTTCCGGTGCCGACTTCCAGCACCGCATCCGTCTTGTCGAGTTCGGCGGCGCGAACGATCAGGTTGAGCAGGTTCAGGTCGATGAGGAAGTTCTGGCCGAGTTTGCTTTTCGGCTCCAACCCGTAGCTCTCGAAGAGCCGGTGAAGGTACGAGAGCGTCTGGCGTGGTGCGGCGTCTTGCTGAGAAGTATCTGGCATGTGTCCTCTGGCGAACCCGGCCCGCAAGGGCGGGGGTGGCGCTCACGGTCGCGTCACCCCCGCCCTTGCGGGCCGGGTTCGCCTAAATAGTGGTACTGCGCTTAACCAGTTTCTGCACGTGTTTGGCGAGCAGGTCGAACTCCAGGTTCACCGCGTCGCCGGGTTTCTTTGTGCCGAGTGTGGTGTGTGTGCGTGTATGAGGGATCAGCATAACGCTGAGCCGGTCGTTTAGCACGTCCACAACGGTGAGGCTGACGCCGTCTACCGCGACCGATCCTTTCGCGACGAGCAGTTCCGCGAACTCCGGTGGAAATCCGAACCAAACCGTGAGCCACTCGCCGGTCACGACTTCATCCAGAATCTCGCCGACGCAATCGACGTGACCCGTGACGAAGTGACCGCCGAGCGCGTCGCCCACGCGAAGCGCGCGTTCCAGGTTCACGCGGTCACCGATCGCAAGTTTGTTGAGCGTCGTTTTCGCGAGCGTCTCCGGCCCGACCTCGAAGTCGAACACAGTGGCATCACAGGCGACGACCGTCAAGCACGCCCCGCACACCGCGACGCTTTCACCGAGTTGCAACCCGGGTGCGAGCGCAGGCTCCGCGACGCGCAAGCGGCGCCCTCCCTGCGCGTCCGCGACTTCGCGAACTGTCCCCAACGCTTGCACGAGGCCAGTGAACATGGACACGTTACTCGGAATGACGACAGTCGTGCCGGTGAAATGCATTCTAGCAGGCGAGCGGGGGGCGTAAGCCCCGCTCGCCAAGACATCACGTCCCGGTGCCGGGGCGCCGATCAATAGCGGTAATGATCCGACTTGTAGGGACCTTCCTTCGAGACGTGGATGTAGGTGGCCTGCTCCGGCGTCAACTCGGTGAGTTGAACGTTCAGCTTCTTGAGCTGCAAGCGAGCGACGTGTTCGTCCAGTTTCTTGGGCAGGACGTACACGCCGACGGGGTACTTGGCGTTGTGTTGCCAGAGTTCGATCTGCGCGAGGGTCTGGTTCGCGAAAGAGGAACTCATCACATACGAGGGGTGACCGGTACCGCAGCCGAGGTTCACCAGGCGGCCCTTGGCCAGCAGGATGATCCGCTTGCCGTCCGGGAAGATGACGTGATCGACCTGCGGTTTGATCTCCTCCCAGCGGTAGCCCTCCAGCGAAGCCACTGGAATACGTATGACAGCAGCTTCACTAAATGAACAGTTCCCTTTTGCATAAACAAAAACATAGGAAGTACTATCTGGATGAAGGGTAATTTTATCGCCCTTTCCAATCTCCTCAAAACCTTTTATTCCAGCATTTTTCAACCATATCCACTCAGACCCAGCACTCAGTGAACCCCCTTTTTTTAATAATTCTATCTTTTGTCCTGCACATATTTCACCTGAAATTGAGGGAATAATTGCTTCCGGTTTAACTGATGCTTTATTTACTTTTACAGTAAATGAAACAATATCACTAATCATAAATGGACTTTCAGCTCTCACCATAAAAGAGGTTGTCACCTTAGGATTAACGACAATAGAATTTGCTCCTTCTACTATTTTAGAGGTATCATCCACATTATTTTCATACCAAACCCATTTAAAATCCTCTGAAGCAAGTTTACCTGAGACTGCTAAAGTTTTAAATTGATTATTTTTTGAATCAGGACAAATCCAGTCATTACCATCATTTGAGGTTATTTTTTCTGGATTTATGGCTTTATCATAAACTTTTAAAACGACAGGAACACATTTAGAAAAGCCATTCTGATTTTCCGACCTAACATAATAGGTTGTATTTTTTATTACTTTGGTTCTAAATATAAAACCCTTAAAAACAGGTTTCCCTTCACCACAAGCATTCTCATACCATACCCATCTGGTCTCATCACTTAAATTACCGATAGCTTTTAGGGTAGTGAATTGATCTTTTTCAACGTTGGTAATCCCAAGGATAGAATCTGGCACAGGAAGATTATTTAATTTCCCCAGATTTTTATCTTTTTCTGAAAGATCTACCGAACTTAATTTTACATCTTTAATGCCATCTATTATTTCCTGAGCTTCAAAAGTCCAGTCTGACATACCCTGATTTGCAGAAGTATTTTTTATAAGGGTACTCAAATCTATTGTGAAAATGCGTTCTATGACATAGTTCTCACAATTGAGTGTTTTAAGTTTCCAGTTTAAATATTTGGTTCTTATTGGAATATTCCCCAGATTAAAAGCACGAATTTTATAGGTCCAATCTCTGGAACCTACCCCACAATTAATTCTTGGTTTTACCAGTAACAATTCAATTTTGGCACCATTTTCATTTAATAAATCACCAAAATATTTTGCGTTGAGTTGGGCATAAACAGAAAAAGGAGTT
>SXID01000082.1 GCA_005772955.1 Planctomycetia bacterium | reverse complement strand
GAGCGGCGGGTGAAGGTGCCGCCCGTGCAGGAAGTTCGGGATCGGCGCCGCGAACGACGCCGCACGCACGAGCTTGCTCGTCTGCTCGTGGTCGAGGTGGTAGTCGTCCGGGCTGTGCGTGAACACCACCGACGCCGCGACCGCGTTGATGAGCCGCGTTACCTTCTCAAGGGCAACTTCGTTGTAGATCACGCGTAGGTCGCGTTCTTCGAGACAGGTGTAAGTCGCACCGATCGCTTCGGCCGCGGCCTTGCCTTCGGCGCGGCGGATGCGTGCAATCTCGTCGGGCATGTGTTCGGCGGAACCGCAGTCGCCGGGCGTCATGGTCGCGACGTGGATCGTCCAGCCGTGTTGCTTCTTCAGCCGGACCAGCGTACCAGCGCAGAGGAACTCCGCGTCGTCGGGGTGTGCGAGTACGGCGAGTGCGGTGCGGTTCATGGGAACGGTTCCTTGTGATGAAAGGCGAGGGGCGTGAGTCCCCCTGTTTGACGCGATCACGGAACGCCGCGCGTCAAACAGGGGGACTCGCGCCCCATCGCCTCGGATCTGGCCAGTCGCGATTACGGCTTCGTGGGCGACGGCGTCGGTACGGCTGTCGTTGTTTGCGGGGCCGCCTGCTTCGTTCGCACGTTCAGCCTCACGCGCACGGACTCCTTCATCGCCTCGTTTACCCACGCGAGTCGGTCGGGTGCCAGCGAGCCGACGAATGGCGACGAGAAGTCCGCGTCGGCGACGTTCTCGACCACCTGCCACTTGATCTCTTCGCGGTTGGCGGGGGTCCAGAGTGGGTCGGGCAGCGCGGGCACTTCGGCCCCGCGCGATTGCGGTAGGAATGGGATCATCCAGCGCCACTTGCGGAATTCGTCTGCCGGGAAGGGCACCGCGGGCTTGCGGAACGGGATCAACCCGCGCCACGCCAGGAACATCTCGTTGGCCCGCTCACGGACCCGCGAATCCTCCTGCACGAGAAGTCGCATGTACGCGAATTCGTACTCGAACGTTTCTTCTTCCGTGCGGTCGGACCGCTCCGGGCGGTGGAAATCCTTGTTGGCGATGAGTACCTGCTTCCACTGGTCGAGACCGTCCTTGTAGAACCGGATGGCCTCGTCTGGCTTCCCGACCTTGCGCGCCTGATCTGCTTTCCAGAGTGTCTTGCGGGCGATCACGGTCCGGGCTTGTGCCTCGGCCTGCGACGCGGCGACGAAGTAAGCGAAGTTCGTGACACTCCGGTTCGAGCCGTAGAATTCCAACCCGATTTTCGCGAGATACCGTTCGCGGATCACGGGGTCGGCGAGTTGTTCCGGGGTCGGGTCCGCGGGGATTGAGTTGGGGTCGCCACGCCGGTTCTCCAGTGTCTCCTTGCGCCCCTGCGGGAACGACAAACCATAGTCCTTGCCGTGCCGGTCCCACATGTCGGCGGCCCGACGCCACTCCTCCAGTGACCACGTACGACCCATGCCCACCACCACGCCCCGTGCCCGCGTCGGCCGGTCCGGGTCGTCGGGGAACCACCACTTCGATGGCTGGTCTCGCGGGTCGTCGATCTGCCAACCCTCGTCGTCGAACCAGCCCTCTTTCTGCTCCATCTCCGCTTGATAACTCTGCGCACGCGGCGCGCCCTGGCGGAAGATGATCATCATCGGGAGTCGTGGGACGCGGTGCTTGGCTGGGTCGTGCCCGAACGTGCCAGCCGACGGGGTTGGGCCGGGGATCGTCAGTCCCTGTGCGTCTTTCAGTGGCGGCGGGAGAAGGAGCAGTGAGTAACTGTACCAGGCGCGGGAGGCCTTGAAGGCGGTGAAGTACCCCACCTTCGGCGCGCGGTCGTCCGGGGTCGCGATCGTTGGATCGGCTTCTTCCGGCCCCTCGTTGAACTGTTTCGGGAGTACCGGGAACTGGTTCTCCGGTTCGGCGAAGTCGTCGGTCGGTTCCTTCAGATAGTTGATCCGATAGCGGGACGGAACTTCCCAGTTGGTATTGAGGAACTCCACCACTTCCTGCGGCGTTGCGCGGCGTAATTTCTCCTTCGCACGCTTGTCCGTGTACCGCTGGTCCTCGCCGCGCAGCCGTCGCACGAGGTGCGGGTGCCGCGTGCAAAAATCCTCGAACGCCTTGTCGTTGAACTTCCCCGTTGCCGGGTCGGTGAACTGTTTCGGGTCACGCTTGGTCGGTGGGATGCAACTCAGGTCGTACAGGCACCGCAGAATCTCGACCTGGTCGGACACGCCGAACTTGTTCTGGTAGTAGAACGCGATCTGGTATCGCATGTCAGGCGAGCGACTGTTGCGGCGTTCGCCTTCCGCGAGCAGTTGGATGCCGCGGACGATGTAGAAGTACATGTCGCCGCTACCGTGCATCTCGACCGACACGTTGTACGCGATGTTCCAACTCTGGAAGATCCATGGCGTGATGAAGTTTGGCTGGAGTTTGGTGACGGCCTTCACCCGGAGTTCAAACTCGTGGAAGTCGTTCCGCTTCTGTTTGTCGATGGCAGAAAGCCACAGCGCGGTGACCGCGATCCCGCGACTTCCCGTGAGCGTGAGTTGCAACGCACTGCCGGTGATGTCGGACTCGCCCTCGCGTTCGTCGAGTTCCCACACCTCCAGACGCTCTGCCTGGCTCTTGATGGTGTGACTCGCCGCCCACCGGAATGGCGTGGACGCGGACGCGGTCGAGGAACCAAGCGGGACAGGAATCGCGCCGCGCCAGAACATACTGACCGTGAACAGCACGAGGATCGCGCCGAGGTAAATCGCTTTGCGGACGATCGCGGCTCGTTGCAGGGGATTCATGGCTTACCTCTGTGTTTCGTGTTTCGTCCGAAGAACCGCACAGCACATTCAAGACGCACAGCCCAAACACCAAACACCAAACACCAAACACCAAACACCAAACACCAAACACCAAACACCAAACACCAAACACCAAACACCAAACACCAATTAAGCGGCCACCTCGCGGGACTTCATCAGATAGTACGCGAGAATCGCCCACGGTATCAGGTAGCCGAAAGTGATCAGGACGTTCACCACCAGATACTCGGTGTTGATGTTGAACCCCTCGGAGACAAAGTGTCCCCAACTGAAAGAGTCCACGTCCGGGATCACGTTCTGGACGCGTCGGAATATCCACGCCGCAATCTTGTCACCGAACAACAGGGTCCGCGCGTAAGCGGTGTCGCCGGTGGGGGCAGTGGGCTGCTCGGCCTTCACGATCTGCGACATGCTGCGGAACGGACCGCCGACGTTCTGCCCGCCTGACGCGATGTCGTTGAGGTGATCCGTGAAGAACCCGGTGATGTAGATGCCGCACGTGAGCAGGAACGCAAGTATCCCGCTCAGGTACGTGCTGGCCGCGACTGCGACACCGATCACCAGACACAACCGGCACCACAGCCCGACCATCCCCTTGAAGAAGTTGAGTGCGTACGGCATCTCGTTCTGGAGCAGGTACAGGTCAGGTTCGGCCATGCCTAGCAACTGCCCCTCGCTCTCGCACTTCACGAAGATGCTCAGACGCGGGAGTGGTTGTTCCTTCTCTTCCTTGCCCGGGGTACCCGTGTTCGCGTTGCGGAACAGCCCGGCAGGTACGTCGATTCCCATGACGGTGTAGTCGAGTACCGACTTGCCCTTGTACTCGTAGAAACCGAACTCCTCGGCGAGTTCGTTCACCTTCGCCCACGCCGGGTCGCCGGGTCGAGCGTTGTCGATAGCGAACCCCTTCTGCCGGTACTCCTCGGCGCGGGCGAGGTACTGTTCCTTCTTGGTCTTCGTCGGGTCCGCCCACGGCCATTCGGCGCCCTGAGCAAGGCTCGGCTGCTGCAACGGTGTGTTGTGCGTGACAAACGTGAAGTTCACCATCACGCCCTTGTCCTGCTCGCCCTTGGTCATGCGGAACACATCGAAGGTGAACTCGACGGGCACTCGGTCGCCCTCAGCGCGTTCCAGTCCGGCGGGTACGCTCGCGAACTTCCAGATGGCCCGCTGCGGCGACTTCTCGTGCCCGGCAATGTACCGTCGGTAGTCAAACTCGCGGCCCACGTTGGTGCCGTCGAAGTCGCGCTTCTCCTGTCGGTCTTCGGCCCGCATGCTTTTGAATTCCAGTTTTCCGCGGTGCGGCACGCGGGCCTTGTATGTCTCCTCACGGGCCTTCTCCGACATCGTCGTGTTGGTGATGAGCACGACACTTACGCCCGTAAGCCCGAGCAGCACCAGCGTCATCAGCGAGAGGTATCCGACGAACCGGCCGAGTACGATCTCGAATCGCTCGACCGGCTTCGACACCACGGTGAAGATGTTCAGGTTCTTGATGTCGTTGGGAATCCCGAACGCCGCGAGCAGGCACGCCGGGAACAGCACCAACACGCTCATCACGCCCGTGAGGAACCCCGTGGTGGCGCGCAACTCATCGGCCGGTTTGACCTGCACGAACCACTGGAGCGGGAACAAGAACGGCAGCAGGATGATGAGGAACACCCAGAGCAATTGACTCCGCACCGCTTCCTTGAAACTCAACTTCGCGATGGCCCAGATCGGGCCTTCCGCCTCGAACAGCATGAGCAGCGCCAGCGCCGCGGCGAACACCCCCACCCCGACCACAAGGAGCCACGTCCAGATGGCGGTGAGTCGCGGCGCGCCGACGACAAACAGAACCACGCCAATCACCGCGTACACCGCGAGCGCGCTGCCCAGTGCAATGATGCGGTTGCGGTTGAGCAGTTCCTTCGTGTAGGCGTCGAGCGAGCGCCCAAACCGCCGCACGCCGGACGAATTGAACGACACATTCCGGCGCAGGATCTTCCACATGTCGCGTGCGATTGGCTCGCACAGCCCGAGTAGCGCGAAGAACCCGCCGATCATGAGCATCATTGGCTGCAACTGGGTTCGCCACACGGGCGGTACGATCTTGATCGCCTCACCCGGTTGCGGGGGCGGGACGGGGGGCAGCGCACCCTTGTTGAGGATCATCAGCGCGGCCAGCAGTGCGTAACACACAAGGGCGAGGGCGCCCATGGTCAGCATCCACTTCGACACCGGTACGCGGAGTCGCTCAGACTCGGACTTGTCTGTTGGGGTAGAGAGCGCGTACACGAGGTACGCGACTAGCCCGACGGCGGCGAAGCCACCCGCGTCTTGCAGCCACGCTTGCGCGAGGCCGAGCAGTTGCCCGTACCCCCACGGGTCGCCCCGGTCCAGTTGCAGAATGCCGAACAGCGCCGACGACATCGGGGAACCCTTCAATCTTGGCGAGCGGGAGGCGTCAGCCCCTTAATAGATTCGACAATGTAGTCGATAGGGAGGACGTATTAGGGAACTGCGCCCCCGCGCCTCGGAACATCGTCACCCTTAGCGATTTTTGTTGTTCTTGCCGTGATCGCGATTCTGGTTCTGCTGTTGTTGCGGTGGCGCAACCGGGGTCGCGGTGCTGCGGGTCGCTTCTTCCGGTGGCAGGTAACGCCGACCGGGGCGTGCACGCGACTCCTCGATGACCCGCAAAAACAATTCTTCCAGCGTGCTCGACGGGTGGCCGATCGCTTCCATCGAGCCACCGTGTTTCTTGAACACAGCTTCGAGGTCAGCCTTCAGTTCAGGCGATTCCTTCACGTTGCTGGCCCGCACTTCCAGCCGTTGTGCGTCCTCGACGAGCGTGGACACCTTGCCGAGCGTTTGCAGGTCGCCGTTGTAAAGGATCGCGATCCGCCCGCACACGTCTTGCACGTCTTCGAGCCGGTGCGAACACATCAGCACCGTCTTGCCCTGCGCCTTGAGGTCGAGGATGAGGTCTTTCATCCAGCGCGTCCCGAGCGGGTCGAGACCCGAGGTAGGTTCGTCGAGAATGACAAGGTCCGGGTCGTTGATAAGAGCCTGCGCCAGCCCGATGCGCTGTCGCATACCCTTCGAGTATTCCTTGAGGATACGCTTTTTGTCGGCGCCGAGACCGACGCGTTCGATGAGTTCGGCGGCGCGCGCCTTCCGAACGTCCGGGGAGATGTTGAAGAGCCGGCCGTAGAAGTCGAGCGTCTCCTCGGCGTTGAGGAACCGGTACAGGTACGATTCTTCCGGCAGGTAGCCGATTCGTTCGTTCTTCTCGACCTTCGCGGCCGGTTCGCCGAACACGAACGCATCGCCGCTTGTGGGGAACAGGAGGCCGAGAAGGAGCTTGATGGTAGTGGTTTTACCGGACCCGTTCGGCCCGAGGAGGCCGAAGATTTCGCCCTTGTGGATCTTGAGGTCGAACGCGTTGAGCGCAGTTTTCTTCTTGCGCCCCCAGAAGTCGCGGTACACCTTCGTGAGGCTCCGCGTCTCAACAACGAGGTCGTCGGCCATTGCCTTGATCTCCGGGCCACCGCGAGAATAGAGCGGCGCGAACCGATAAGTGGTGCCAAGGGTGATTACGCACCGGCCCGCAGACCGGTTCGCGGGATATGCTAGTGCGCGTTCGGAAAAGGGATAGCGTCAGCCCGGCGGGGTCGCGCGCAGCCGGTGGACGGGTACGCGGGGCCGTAACGGAAAACCGCGCCTCACCGGTGTAATCTCACTCTACGCCCCAACGCCACCGCCCGCAGCACGGTTATCCTGATGGACGCGGGGCCGCTCACCACTGTACAAAACAAGAGTTGTCGTCGGTACGCTCTGAAGGAGGCAGAATGGCACGGTATCCCGCCTGGGCGGTGTTCGTCTTGACCGCGGCCCTCGTCGCCGGCTGCGAGCCGGCCAAGGAACTGCCAACCGACGTGCCGAAGTCCGACGGCGCGACCACGCTACAACAATTACTGCCCGTGAAATCCGAGCCTGAGGCAAAGGACGTCATCGACCGTGCGGTAAAGTCGCTCACCGGCGGGAAGCCCGAAATGCTCGCGAAACTGAAGGCCAGTCGGTGTGTGCTTAAGGGACAATCCTTTGAGAATCCAGAGCTTCCGACCGAGGTGACCCGGACTGTTGCCGCGGTATGGCCGGACCGACTGTACGCGATGGACGACCGGCAGGCGCTCAACACCAAGAATATCGTTGAAGCGTGGCTGCGCCGTCCAGACATGAGCATCTCCGCCAACGGCGTTCCGCAACCTCACGCGAATCCGGCCGAGCGGGAACACATCTTCGCGAGCGACGAGGTGGCGCAACACTGGCTGGCGTTGTTACTCCCAGCGTCCGACCCAAAAGCAGTTGTGTTCGACCACGAGTCCATCGAGTTTGAACGCCGGGTGCTCAACCTGGTGAAAGTGTCGCTCGCCGACTACCCGGTTTATCAACTCACATTTGATGGAAAGACCGACGCGCTGGTGCGCGTGGAGTACACCGTAAGCGAATTCGGCGTCGCGCGTCGAACGAAGGTCACGTATTCGAGCTACAAACCTGGCCCGAACGGGCTGATGCTCCCGCACCTTTACGAGTGCTGGCACAACGGCACGGTTGTCGAGAAACTCGCCATCGAGAAGTGGGAGTTCCCGGCTGAGATCAAGGACGAAGAGTTCAGCCCAAAGAAGTAGGACATAGGATAGAGGAGTGGGGAAATGCAGAAGACCGGGCCCATGCCCGGTCTTCTGCATTTCCCCACTCCTCTATCCGCTACGGCGGGTAGCCCTGCACGGGCGGCGGTTGCCCGCTTGGCTCCAGCCACGCGGGGCCGTTGAACGGGCGCGCGGACGTTGCCGGCGGCCAGTCCGGGCGGAAGCTCGGTACGCCGGGCAAATCCTTCAACCCGCCGCTCCCACGCAGCGCGCCGCCGATGCCGATCAACTCCGGTCGCCGCGCCACCTTGTCGGCGAACACTTCCAGGTCGCGCGCGACCTTCTCCGAACGTGCCAGGATGCGCGCCAGCGACCCGGCCGCGAGGTCGAGGTTCTGGTACACGCCTGGGTCGGTGATGAGCTTCTGGATTGTGCCGTTCTCCTTGCCGAACGCCGCGACGATCGCGCGAATCTCGGCGATCATCTTGCTCAACTGCTCCGCCGAATCCGCGACATTCTTCACCAGCCCCTCGGACCGCGCCGCGAGCGGCTTGGTGACCGCTCGCACGTCGGCCACGACTTGCCCGACTTCGGTGACGCGGCCGTCGATGTTCTTGAGCGTCTTCTCGGCGGTGTCGAGCATCGAGCCGAGCGCGACGGCGAATTTGATCACGTTGGCGGAAACAGTGTTGAGGTTCTTGAGCAACTCCGTGAACTGCTTCCGGTTCTCCGGCGAGAGTACGTCGTTCACACCGTCGAGCGCTTGCCGTGCGCCTTTCACCGCGGCCGTGATCTCGGGTTCGAGACGCTTCATGGTGGCGCGGAAGTCCTCGACCGCGGGCTTGATCGTGCGAAGTGTTTCCTGGGCGTCGCGGACCAACCCCTTGAGGTTCGGCTCCTCCGGCGCGGCCGGTTGCGCGGCCATCACGAACCCGATGGGCTGGTCGGTGTTCCCGGCGACCGGCGCGCCGGCTTTTGGCGGCACCGGTCCGTCGCCGCCGATGAGATTCTGGATCCTCGTATTGGTCTTCTTGAGCTCGGGGATGAACGCGCGCACGTCGCGGAACAGCCCGGTCGCCTCGTCCACGGCGAGTTCCATCTTCGGACTGAGGTCGCCGATCTTCTCCATCTTCTCGAAGGCTTTCGTGATGCGGTCGAGCGACTGCTGCGCGTTCGCCAGCGCGTTGGACGCGGGCGCGACGAAACTCCGCGGGGTGATTGGCTGAACGCCGGGGATGTCGCTGCCGCTGGGCCACTCGTCGCCGCGCGAAAGCGGCTGAGTGTCGGGTCCGAGTTTCGGAAGGAAGTCGATGGCCGTGTCGCCGCTGAGAAGCCCGCGAGTGATGTGCGCCTCTTCCAAAGTACGCGGCGTGTACTTCCGTTCGATCGAGACGCGAACCCGCACCAACCCACTATCGGGGTCGAGTTCCACCGAGGTGACCTGTCCAATGCGGACGCCGGACTTGCGGATCGGCGTGCCCGGTCCGATGCCGGGCGCCTCGGGGAACATGATCGAGTATTTCGCGTCGGTGGAGAAGAGCCGCGGTGCGCCCCCGAAGAGTACGACGAGGCCCGCGAGCGCCGCCAGCGACGCGCCCATGAACAGCCCCAACCGCATCCGTAGCGCCCGCTCGGCCATCTTCTTTCAGTCGCGAGTTGTGAGCTGTGAGTTGTGAGTTGAAGACGAACCGGTCGGCCGATGTCTGGAACTCGCAACTCGCAACTCGTAACTCGTAACCGCCCTATTTGCACTGACGAATCCTTCTCAGAATCTCCTGCTCGAAGGCGTAGTCCCGACCAATCTTGAACCACGAACGGTTGACCGCCGTTTCGGGGCTGACCACTTCCAACTGCCGGTCCACCGTGGGCGCCTCCTGGAATACCGCGTTGCCCACCGTCGCGCGGGCCGGGCGCGGCACGTCCTCGAGTTCCTTCTCGACGACGACGTACACCAGATACCCGCCGCGCTCGCCGGCACGGATTTCGACGGTCGCGGTCTGCCGGGTGCTTTGGAACGTCGCGTGGAGCCGTTGCCGGGTGTCCGGGTTGCCGGGCTTCCAGAACTGTTCGTACCCCGGTGCGACCCGCGGCTTCGTGGTCACCCGCCCTTCGTAAGGATTCGGCGTCTGGAGGTCGAAGTAGTCGTCGAGTACCTCGACGACCTTGTCGAATACTTCGTGGTACGCTTCGGCCGTTGGCTGACCGGGTGACACGAGTACCGGGTTCTCGATCTCGGTGCTGCGCACGGTCACCGGGTTGTCGAGCGGCGGCGCGGTGACGCAACCGGCCGACCCAAGCGCGGCGGCGCAGACCGTTATCGCGACGGCCCGAAGCCGATACGGAACTACTCGCCGCGTTGCCATGCGGTTTGCCTCACCTCGGACTGTTCGCGGGATCGGCCGCCGGTATGCCAGCGATCCGCGACCGTGTCAAGGCGTCCTCGCGGGCGGGACGCGGAGGGTGTAGCAACGATTCCTGGTATTCCTTACTCCAGGCAAAACCGATGCCGAAGCGGTTTCGCCTGGAGTAAGGAATACCAGGAATCGTTGCTACACCCCAGGTGCGAGTCGCATTGCGGTAACCCGCCAGATTCGCTATCACCCCTGACCGGCGCGGCCGTGCCATGTCCCCGCACCGGAGCGATCGATGCTGACATGAGATGCGCCGGTCTGTGGTGAAGGAAGGTGACTCTTGGCCGTGCTACTCACGTGGGCACTATTCATCGGCTGGGCGGTTATCGGCCTCGCGGTGCTGAAACTCGGTCGGTTCCGGTGGGCGCTGCCGACGTTGCTGTTCGCGCCGACGGTCGGGTTCGCGACCCTCGTTGTTCCCACTTACATTTTGGTGCGGTTCGGCGTGCCGGTGCGCCTTTCGGCGGTACCCGTTGGAGGTTCGTTGCTCCTCCTGTCGCTGGCCGTGTTGTGGCGCGCGCGGCCGACCGCAGTGCACGCGCGGCGCCTGTGGAAGCGTTCGCGGGCGTTCGCAGTAGTACTCGTCGGCGCGTTTGGGCTGACCGCGTGGCCGCTGTTCGGGTACGGGTTCGACTGGGTGGCCAACGGCAACGACGACATGGCGAACTACTGCATGATCGCGACCGGGTACCGCGATCACGGGTACGCGCAGGTGCCGACGATGGACGACCTCGACGGCGGTCGCGACCAGACGCAGTCGTGGTTCTCCTATGTGGTTCAAGAGGTGCGGCCGGGGTGCGAGGTACTGCTCGCGACGACCATGGTCTGGACCGGTCTCGCGGCTCAGCAGGTGTTCATGCCGGTGCTCATTGGGTTGAACCTGGCGCTGGTCGCGGCGGCGTCCGGGCTGGCGGTCGCCGGAACCCGGCGCCGCGCCGTCGGGGTGCTCGCGGGCGGGCTACTGGCGGTGTCGGCTGCGACGACCTATGGGGTAGTCCAACAACTCATCGCTCAGGCGAGCGGGCTGGCGTTGTTGTGTACCGCACTGGCGCTGGTGACAGCCCGGTTCCGCCGGTTGCGGGCGCGACAGTTCCTCGGCCGGGCGGTCGTGTGTGGGGTGGTGTTCGCCGGGCAGACGGTGTTCTACCCAGAGGTGATCCCGGTGCTGGTCGGCGGGTGCGTGGTCCTCGGGCTGTTCGACCTGGCCCGTCGGCGGCTCGACCGGCGGTATCCGGGGCACGCCGCGATTGCCCTCGCGGTGGCGGCCGCAGTGGTGCCGGTGTACCTGTACGGGAGCGTGACGTTCCTCGCCATCCAAGCGACCCAAGGCGGTTCGGCCGTCCACGCCGAGGTCTTCCCGTTCTTTCTAACCCCGCGGGGCGCGGCGGTGGTCTGGGGCCTGCTCCCACTCGCCGGCCCGGAGGAGGCGGCGGTTCAGAACGTGTGTGTCGTTGCTGGCCATTTGCTCCTGGCTGGGTTGGTCGTCCCGGCGGTCGCCGGGTTCCGCCGGCGGCAGGGGTTCGCGGCTGTCCTCGCTGTGCTGGGAGCCATGACCGCGGTGCTGTTGGTCCAGCGGGGTGCGTTCGGCCTGTACAAGATCGCCATGTTCGCTCAGCCGTTCGTGTGGGTGGCTGTGGCTGCGTGGGTGCTCTCTCGGCGGTCGCGGTGGGTCGCGGTCGGCGCCGCGGGGGTGCTGGCCGTTGTCGCGGGGCAGAACGCGCGTGTGCAGTTCTGGTACGTGGATCAGAGCCGCGGGAAAGAAGGCCGGGTGGAGGTGGCGGCCGCGACGCCCCGCCGCGCGCTGGCGCAGTTCCGTTCCGAGTACGCTCGGCAGACCGCCGCCGGGGACGTCGATCAGGTGTTGCTGGCCGGTGAGAACGTGGTGCTGCGGAAGCTGATGGCGACCGAGGTGCGGGGCGTCCCCACCGGCCAATTGGGCCAAGACCCGTTCGAGCATCAGGTTCGCGCCCTGTTCACCATCTATCAGACCGCGCCGCGGGTTCCGCCCGAGTGGGAGCAATCCCTGACTGCGCTGCGGGTGGCGTATCTGGCTCGGCACCGGCGGGGCATCGGGCCGAGCATCTACGACCCGGACTCCGGGGAGGTCATGCACCAATTGATGAATGCTCCGGCGGAGACGGGGGCCGGCCCGCCAGAGCGGGTGCTGGTGGTGTCAACGATTGGGCCACTGTCTGCGTTCAACCGTTCGCGATACCTGGAGTCTGGCGCATCGATTGTCTGCGATCGCCTGACAGACGTTCGCAACTTCGTCGTATTCTGCGACGTGAGCGGCGCGAGGCAGCACTTTTACGGCATGAAGACGCCGACCGAAATCGGGATGTACCAGTTGCAGTCCGACCCCGCGTTTCCCAAGCAGTCGATGGCCGGCGTGGGCCGTGCGCTGGTCTTCGACGTGATCAATCCCGCGCCCCGCGTCCGTGTGCTGGTGTCGGCTACTGCGTCGTATTACTCCGACCCGGCGAAACGGGTGGTGCCGCCGATTCGAGTGGTCGGGGACCGTCGCGTCGACTTTGCCTCGGTTGGGGCGGGGTCGGCTCGCCTGATCTCACCGCCGCTGGCGCCGCAGGCCATCGGCACCGGTCGGTACCTCGCTCTCGACTTCGGCGATCCGAGTCGCAATGCCAACAACCTGAATGCGGTCGAGAAACTGTGGGGCGTGGACCTGCCGCGCGACCGGCGCTACCTCACGGGGCACGTCCGCGACATTTCGGTTCTCTCGGAAGAGGAGTACGCTGCGTTCCGGCCCCCTCAGCAGATCACGAAGTTCCCCGACGACCTGACACACCCGCACCTGGAATACTCCGGCCTCTACGAAGAGGGTTGGGTTGGGAAGAACTTCAAGGTGCGGCTGACGCAACCGGAATCGGGCCAGGAAGCGGTGATTCGTGGAATGATCCCGCAGGTGTCGGCGGACGGGGCCGGATTCCGAACCGAAGCAACGGTTCTGATTGACGGAAAGCCAGTCGAGAAACGAATGCTGAAGACCGGGGACTTCGAGATTCGCGTCCCCTGTGGTGCGGTCGCTGGCCCGCGATGGATCGAGGTTCGGTTCTCGGAGGATCAACTACTTCCCGCACCCGACGGTCGTCGAACAGTCGCGCACATCAAGTTCGTCGGCTTTGAACCGAAGGACGAGGCGAAGTCGCGGTCCCCGGAGAAGCTCGATGCGTTCCCGGCTGACCTGAGCCACCCGAAGGCGGAGGCGATGGGGATTTATACCGATGCGTGGACCGAGAAGACCTTCACGACCCTGTTGTTGCCGACCGGACCCGACCGCGACGCGGTTGTTCGCGGGCAGATTCCCGAGATCACCGGCGACACCGCGTACCGGACAGAGTTGACGTTGCTGCTTGACGGCGTTGAGGTTGCGAAGCGGGTTCTGGGCACTGGCGACTTCGAGGTGCGCGCGCCCGCCGGTAAGTCGGCTCAATCGTACCGGCTGGAATGCCGATTCTCGAACACGCAAGCGCTTCCGCCGCCCGACGGCCGGGTGGTCGGCGCGCTCCTCCGGTTCGTCGGCTTTGAACCGGCGAAACCGTAACCGTCCGTGACTCTAGCCAGGAGCAGCGCCCGATGAGCGCGTCCCCGCAGTTGAGTTTGGTGATCCCCGCGTTCAACGAGGTCGCGACGATCCAGCGCACCCTTCGCGCGATCCGTGAGTACCTCGAACCGCGCGGCGTCACCTACGAGTTGATCGTCAGCGCCGACGGCACCGACGGCACACGCGAAGCCGCTGCGGCGCTCGTCAGCGAGATGCCGGTGCGCGTGATGGGCGCGCCTGAGCGCCGCGGCAAGGGCCGGGGCGTGCGGGAAGGCGTGCTGGCCGCGACCGGCGAAATGGTCGGGTTCCTCGACGCCGACTACAAGGTGCCCATCGACGAGATCGAGAAGGTGATGCCGTGGTTCGAGCAGGACTACGACATCGTGATCGGTTCGCGTGCCGCGGCTGGGGCGAACATCCGCGTGCGTCAGCCGTGGTATCGCCGCATCGGATCGAAGGGGTTCGGCATGGTGATGCGGCCTCTTGTTGGGTTGCGCGGGATCCAGGACACGCAGTGCGGGTTCAAGTTCTTCCGCGCCGAGGTCGCCCGCGACCTGTTCACGCGTCAGCGCATCGACGGCTACATGTTCGATGTCGAGATTCTCTCGCTGGCCGCGCGAGCCGGTTACAAGGTGAAGGAAGTCGGCGTCGCGTGGCAGGACGACGGAGACACGCGACTGAAACTTGTCTCCGGCAACTGGAAGAACCTGAAGGATCTGTTCCGCATCCGGTTCGGCGGGCGCCGCGCGGCACTCCCCGTGCCCGCGCCGCGGGCGTAACCGGGTCGATGTCACGGAGGAAACTCACATGCCCACGACGTGGCCGAAGACGTTCCCGCCGCTCACGCCGGAGCAGCAGCGCATCAGCGACGACTTCATGAAGCACTGGCACGAGGTGCTGCCCAACAAGTTCGGGCGTATCGACCGGTTCAACCACTCGTACCCGGTGGCGCACGCGCCGGCCGAGTTCCACCGCACGCTCGAAATCGGTGCCGGGATCGGCGAGCACCTGAAGTACGAGAAGCTCACGCCGGAGCAGGAACGCGCGTACCACGCGCTCGAACTACGCGAGAACATGAGCGCGGCGATTCGTGAACGGTTTCCGAAGATCCAGACCGTGACCGGTGATTGCCAGGCGAGACTCCCGCACCCGGACGGGTACTTCGACCGCGTCCTCGCGATTCACGTGCTCGAACACTTGCCGAACCTGCCAGCCGCCGCGCGCGAGATGTACCGCCTTTGCGATAAGGCCAGGGGGACGTTCTCGATCGTGATCCCGTGCGAGGGCAGTCTGGCGTACACGATGGCCCGCCGCATCTCCGCGCAGCGCATCTTCGAGCGCCGGTACAAGCAGCCCTACAAGTGGTTCATCGAGCGCGAGCACGTGAACCGGCCGCACGAGATTCAGGAAGAACTCGCGCCGTACTTCACGGTCGAACACCGCCGGTTCTTCCCGTTCCGCTTCATCCCCGCGACGTGGTGCAATCTGGTCATCGGGCTGACGCTGAAGCCCCGCGCACGGGCGCTCAACGCGCTCGACACCCGCGCCGCGGCGTGATTCACAACACGGAGGTTCACGACATGCGCTACTTCGTCACTGGCGGGGCCGGGTTCATTGGGAGCAACTTGGTGGACCGCCTGCTCGCGGATGGGCACCACGTCACCGCGTTCGATAACTTCAGTACCGGGCAGCGGCAGTTCCTCGCGGACGCGCAAAAGAACACGCGATTCGCGCTCGTCGAGGGCGACTTGCTCGACAAGCCCGCGCTGACGCGAGCGGTCGCGGGGCACGACTTCGTGTTTCACCTCGCGGCAAATGCTGACGTTCGTTTCGGCACGAACCACCCGGACCGCGACCTGCAACAGAACACAATCGCGACGTTCAACGTGCTCGAAGCGATGCGCCAGAACGGCGTGAAGCGTATCGGCTTCTCGTCCACCGGTTCGGTGTACGGCGAAGCGGAAGTGTTCCCGACGCCGGAGAACGCCCCGTTCCCGGTACAGACGAGTCTGTACGCCGCGAGCAAGGTCGCGGGCGAAGGCTTGATCTCCGCGTACGCGACCGGCTTCGGGTTTCAGGCGTTCATCTTCCGGTTCGTGTCGATCCTCGGTGAGCGATACACGCACGGTCACGTGTTCGACTTCTACGCGAAACTGCTTGCCAATCCGAACAGCATTGAGGTGCTGGGCGACGGCAAACAGCGCAAGAGCTACCTGTACGTTCAGGACTGCATCGACGCGATCTTCACCGTGGTGGAGAAGGCCGAGCAACCGGTGAACGTGGTGAACCTCGGCGCGGACGAATACTGCCAGGTGGACAACTCGCTCGGTTGGATCTGCGACCGCCTCGGCCTCACGCCGAAGGTGAATCACACCGGCGGGGCGCGTGGCTGGATCGGCGACAGCCCGTTCATTTTCCTCGACACGAAGAAACTTCAATCGTTCGGCTGGAGGCAGAAGCTGAGCATCCGCGACGCGGTGATTCGCACGCTCGACTACCTTCGCGCGAACCCGTGGGTGATCGAGTCGCGCCACGCGGCGTGATTGTCTTCATAGTAGTCATCACGCTCCGCGTGATGTCCGCGACCCTGGCAAGCGATTAACGTTTGCTCGAAGCGCACCTGAACCGCAAAGGCGACATCACGCGGAGCGTGATGACCACACACGGAAGTTCCTCATGCGCGTCACCGTGTACGGCCTGTGGCACCTCGGCAGCGTGACGGCCGCGTGCCTCGCGGACGGCGGCCACACCGTTGTCGGCCTCGATCCCGATGCGGTTACCATCGCGAACCTGCGCGCGAACAAGCCCGCAGTGGACGAACCCGGACTCGCGGCGCTCCTCACCGAACAACAGCATGCGAACCGGCTCCGCTTTACTAGCGACGAAGCCACTGCAATCCCTTCGGCGGAAGTCGTGTGGGTGTGCTTCGACACGCCGGTAGACAGCAGCGATAACGCCGACGTGAAGTGGGTCCGCGACCGGCTCGAAGACATCGCCCCGCACCTGACGCCCGGCACGCTCGTGCTGGTCTCGTCGCAGGTGCCAGTGGGCTTCGGAAAGAAACTCGCAACGGATTGGGCCGCGCGCGGCGTGAGTGTCGCGTGCTCGCCGGAGAACCTGCGGCTCGGGCAGGCGCTCGATTGCTTCCGCAAACCGGACCGCGTCGTGTTGGGGTGTGACGCGAGCGACCGCGCGAAGTTAACGGAACTCCTCGCGCCGTTCGGCGGCGATCGCGTGTGGATGTCGGTCGCGTCCGCGGAGATGACGAAGCACGCGGTCAACGCGTTCCTCGCCACGTCGGTCGCGTTCATCAACGAACTCGCGCGCATCTGCGAAGTCGTGGGCGCGGACGCGAAAGAAGTGGAGCGCGGCCTCAAGAGCGAGCAGCGCATCGGGCCGAAAGCGTACCTCTCGCCGGGGACCGCGTTCGCGGGCGGCACGCTCGCCCGCGACATCGGCTTCCTGCTCGACCTCGCTGCGGAAAACGCCCGGCCGGCACACCTCTTTAGCGGCGTGCGGGCGAGCAACGAGTGCCAGAAGAACTGGCTCCGCGATCAGCTTTCCGGCGTCCCCGCTGGCGCGACGGTCGCGGTGCTGGGCCTCACGTACAAGCCGGGCACGGACACGTTGCGGCGCTCCGGGTCGGTCGAACTGTGCCAGTGGTTGCTCACGCGCGGCGTGAAGGTTCGCGCGCACGACCCGGCGGCGAATCGCGACGCCGCCGAGCTTCGCGGCGTGGAACTCGCGGACACCGCCGAGGGCGCGATGCGCGGCGCCGACGTGAGCGTACTCGCGACCCCATGGCCAGAGTACCGCACGCTCACCCCGGCGCAAGTGCGCGGCGCGATGAAGAAGGCGAAGGTGATTGACCCCACGCACTTCCTCTCCGCGGGCCTGGCGAACGATCCGACGATTGCGTACGTGGCCGCTGGGCGCGCGGCGTGAAGCCGCGAGCGGCTTGTGGCGAGTTCCCCTTGTCCGCAACCCACGCCGCAGGGTATAGGCACCGCAGGTTACGCAACTTGGTTCGGAGATTCTGCGAATGGACTCGCGGGGCAAGCCGCTCGCCGGCCGGTCGGCCGTCATCACCGGGGCGAATCAGGGACTGGGGCGCACCATCGCGGAACACTTCGTGCGAGCCGGGGCCAGTGTTCTTCTCACCGCCCGGGGCGCAGAGTTACTGACGCGAACCGTCGCGGAACTCACCCCTCTCGCCACACTCCCAGACCAACAGGTGCTCGGTCGCATCGCGGACGTGTCCAACGAGCGCGATTGCAACGCCACCGCGGTTCAGGCGTTAGCGGAACTCGACAACCCGTGCGTGTTGGTCAACAACGCCGGCGTGTACGGGCCGTTCGGACTCATCGAAGACAACGACTGGTCGGAGTGGGTCAAGGCGATCGAGATCAACCTGTTCGGTACCATTCTCATGTGCCGCGCATTCCTGCCGCACATGCGTCGCGCGAACTACGGCAAGGTCATCAACCTGTCCGGCGGTGGCGCGACCGCGCCGCTGCCGCGCATCAGCTCCTACGCCGCGTCGAAGGCCGCCGTGGTGCGGTTCACGGAGACGCTCGCAGAGGAAACTCGCGGTGCCGGCATCGACGTGAACGCGATCGCGCCCGGCGCGCTGAACACGCGATTCATGGACGACCTCATCGCGGCCGGACCGGAAAAGGTCGGGGCTGCGTTCTTCGACAAGATGACCAAGACACGCGACTCCGGCGGCACGCCGTTGGACCGGGGCGCGGAACTCAGCGTGTTCCTCGCGTCGGCCGCGTCCGACGGCATCTCCGGTCGGCTTCTCAGCGCGGTGTGGGATGACTGGGCGAACCTGCCTGATAAGAAAGACGAACTCGCACGCGGAGACGTCTACACCTTGCGCCGCATCACACCGGAAGATCGCGGAGGGTGGAAGAAGTGCGCGTAGCGATCGTGGGTTGTGGGCTGATCGGTGGCAAGCGCGCGAAGTCCATCGCCGCGCTGGGACATCGCGTCGTCGCGACCGCGGACGCGGTTCCCGAACGCGCCGCCGCGCTCGCGAATAGCTACCCCGGTTGCGTGTCGAGCGGCGACTGGAAAGAGATCGTGCGCCGGGATGATGCGGACGCGGTCGTGGTCGCCACGATCAACGATTCGCTCGCCGCGATCGCGCTCGGCGCGATCGAGGCCGGCAAGAACGTGCTGGTGGAGAAGCCCGCGGCGAGATCGGCTAGCGAACTGCGCCCCGTGGTAGCGGCTGCGAAGGCAATGGGCGTGACGGTTCGCGTCGGCTTCAACCACCGCTTCCATCCGGCGCTGCTGAAGGCTCGAACGCTGGTCGATGAAGGCGCGTGTGGCCCGCTGATGTTTGTGCGCGGGCGATACGGCCACGGCGGGCGCGTGGGCTACGACCGCGAATGGCGCTCGGACCCGGCGCTCGCGGGCGGCGGCGAACTGCTCGACCAGGGCGTTCACCTCATCGACCTCACGCGATGGTTCCTCGGCGACGTGACCGCCGTGAGCGGCTTCGCAACAACATTCTTCTGGGATATGCCAGTCGAAGACAACGGCTTCGTCTGCACGCACCACACCGGCGGGCAAGTGGGGTGGCTGCACGCGAGTTGCTCCGAGTGGAAGAACCTGTTCTGCCTCGAAATCTACGGCCGTACTGGGAAACTTCAGATCGACGGCTTGGGCGGGAGCTACGGCGTCGAGCGGCTCGCGTATTACCGCATGTTGCCTGCGATGGGGCCACCAGAAACGACCATCTGGGAATACCCCGGCGAAGACGGTTCGTGGAACGCCGAGTTCCGTGACTTCGAGCGAGCGACCAATGGCGAAGCCGGGCCGGGCGCAACGCTGAGCGACGCGGTCGCGGCGCTCGATGTGGTGGCGCGAGTGTACACGCAGTCTAAGCCCGCGAAGCCGCAAGCGGCTTGAGCCGCTCAAGGCTTCGCGAGCCGCGCAACCGGATTATTCGGCAAAGTGTGAAGCGCGGGCGAGCTTGTAACCGATAGTCACAATACCGCGCGATGCGCGAATGACCCGACCGCACGGAAGCGGAGTTGACCGATGATCATCACGCGCAGCCCACTCCGCATCTCGCTCGGCGGGGGCGGAACCGACCTGCCGTCCTACTATCGCGAACACACCGGCTTCCTCGTGGCCGCCGCTATCGACCGGCACGTTCATATCGTCATCAACCGGACCATCCTGCCGGAGATGATCCTCAAGTACTCGCAGTCCGAGCGCGTCACCGACGTGAAGGACATTCAGCACCCACTCGTGCGCACCGCGATGCAGGTAGTCGGTATCCCGGCCGACGGGCTGGAGATCGCGGCGATGGCCGACATCCCTGCGGGCACTGGGTTGGGGTCGTCGGGCAGCTTCTGCACCGCGTTGCTCCGCGGGCTGCACGCGCTCCACAACGGCAACCCGAGCGCCGCCGAGATCGCGGAGCAGGCGTGCCACATCGAGATCGACACGCTGAAAGAACCGGTCGGCAAGCAGGATCAGTTCATCGCCGCGGTCGGCGGGGTGACGTGCTTCCGGTTCCACCCGGACGGGCACGTCGAATACTGGCCCCTGCGTGCGTCGTCGGACACGCTGCGTCGGCTCGAACAGAACCTCGTGTTGTACTTCACCGGCTACACGCGATCCGCGTCCGAGGTGCTGCGCGAACAGGACACGAAAACGAAGGCCGCCGATCAGTCGATGATTGACAACCTGCACTTCATCAAAGACTTGGGGCTGAAGAGCAAGGACGCGATGGAAGGTGGCGACCTGCGCGCCTTCGCGGAATTGATGAACGTTCACTGGCGGTCGAAGAAGAAACGCAGCGGGAACATGACGAACTCCAAGATCGACGAGTGGTACGAACTCGGAATGAAGAACGGCGGGCTGGGCGGCAAATTGATCGGCGCCGGCGGCGGTGGGTTCCTCATGTTTTACACCGAAGACGCCGAGCAACTCAACGAGGCGATGACCGAGGCGGGCTTGCAGCACGTGCCATTTAGGTTCGACTTCGAGGGCACGCGCGTGGTCAGCGGCGGGACACCGTCGCCGGTACTGCGGCCGACGATCCGCCGGGCGGCGTAGGTTTCGTGGCACAGACAGGAATGTCTGTGCCACAAGGTAGTGGCTTGAGGCAATCACCGTGAAGGATCTCGCTTCGACGCCCGTTCTGATCCTCGCCGGCGGCAAGGCCACGCGGTTGGGCGAGGTCACGAAGACCATCCCAAAGGCGCTGGTGCCGCTCGCGGGGCGCCCGTTCATCGACCACCAACTCGAAGAGTTGCACGAGCAGGGTATTCGCGAAGTCGTGATGTGCGTTGGCCACTTCGCCGACCAGTTGCGCGAGTACGTTGGCGACGGCGCGAGGTTCGGACTTCGCGTGCGGTATTCCGACGACGGCGAGACGCTCCGCGGCACCGGCGGCGCAGTGCGGCGGGCGCTGCCTCTCGTTGGCGACGGGTGCTTCGTGCTTTACGGCGACTCGATCCTCGACGTGAGTTACGCGTCCGCTTTCACGCGGTTGCCGCACAATGCACTCGGACTGATGACCGTATTTCACAATGAGAACAGTTTCGACACGAGCAACGTGGTCTTCCACAACGGGCGGCTTTTGCGGTACAGCAAGCAGGACGCGACCCCGGACATGACGCACATCGACTACGGACTGTCGCTGTTGCGTCGGGCCGCGATTGAGCGTATCCCGGCGGGTCAGCCGTGCGACCTCGCGGAACTGTACAGCGCGCTTGTCGCGAGTGGCGAAATGGTCGGCTTCGAGGTGACGAACCGGTTCTACGAGATTGGCTCGCCCGCCGGCCTGCGCGAAGCGGAAGAGTTCGTCATGCGCCGCGCGGGGTAACCAAGCCGCTTGCGGCTTAGGAAAAGTAAACGGAGTCGCTCGAATGTCCTTCACGCAGCAGTTCCTCGCCGAAGCTAGCGAGATCCTCGCCAAGTTAGACACCGGCGCCATCGACAAGGTCGTGGCCGCGCTCGCGAACGTGCGCGGGCGCGGCGGCCGCCTGTTCGTTCTCGGCGTCGGAGGCAGCGCGGCGAACGCCTCGCACGCTGTCAACGATTTCCGCAAGATCGCGGGCATCGAGACGTATGCACCCACGGACAACGTGTCCGAACTCACCGCACGCACCAACGACGAAGGTTGGGAAACGGTGTTCGTCGAGTGGCTTCGCGGCAGCCGGTTGAACGACAAGGACGGCATTCTCGTGTTCTCCGTCGGCGGCGGTGACCTGGAACGCAACGTCAGCCCAAACCTCGTTCGCGCGGTCCAACACGCGAAGAAAGTGGGCGCGACGGTGTGCGGCATCGTGGGCCGCGACGGCGGTTACACCGCGAAGGTCGCGGATGCGTGCGTGATCGTGCCGACGGTGAACGCCGCGCATGTGACCCCGCACGCGGAGGCGTTTCAGGCGGTTGTGTGGCACCTGTTCGTGACACACCCATCGCTCAAGTCCGCCGCGACCAAATGGGAATCCGAGGCGACCAAGAAGGCGGCGTGAAGCCGCTTCGCGGCTTAGCATCTGGGAGAACGCGATGACGCAACGGGTGGTGTTCCTGGACCGCGACGGGGTGCTCAACCGGGCTTTCCCCGAAGGCGGCACCACACGCCCGCCGATGAGCGTCGCGGAACTCGAACTGCTCCCCGGCGTGCCGGAAGCACTCACGCGGTTGCGTGCCGCCGGGTTCGCGCTGGTTGTTGTGACGAACCAACCGGACGTGACACGCGGCAAGCAGACGCGCGATGCCGTCGAAGAGATCAACGCGAAGATGCACGCGGAACTCCCGCTGCTCGACGTGTTCGCGTGCTACCACGACAACGCCGACAAGTGTACCTGCCGCAAGCCGAAGCCGGGGTTGCTGCTCGCGGCGGAGGAGAAATGGAACCTGGAACTGACCACTGGGTTTCTGATCGGAGACCGGTGGTCCGACATCGCCGCCGCGCACGCCGCCGGGTGTCGGGGCGTGCTGATCGAGACGCCGTTCAGCCAGCCGGAACGGTGCAGCCCAGACCACCAAGCGGCTGATATTCGTGGAGCCGTGGACTGGATCCTGGCGACCGTGGCGGCCGAGTTCGCTGGGCGCTCGGCTGCGTGAACTTCAAAGTAACAGGCACACTCCGTGTGCCGTCGCTGTGCGGGCTGGGAAGTAACAACGGCACACGGAGCGTGCCTACTACTCTGGGGACCGACGATGAAACTGTTCGTTGATACCGCCGATGTGAAGGAACTGGAAACGTGCCTGGAACGCGGGTTCCCGTCGGGCGTGACCACCAACCCGTTGCTCGTCGCGCGGTCCGGTTGCACCGACTTCGGCGTTCACATCCGCTCGATGATCGACGCGCTCATCAAGCACGACGCGAAGATCCCACTGAGCGTGGAGGTTAACACCGCCGACCCCGCGAAGATGGCTGACGAGGCCGAGCACTTCGTCAACGAGTTCGGGGACTACCCGTACCTGAACATCAAGATACCGATCGGCTGGAACGAACTGAAGGTGATCGCGCAACTGGCTCGCCGCAACGTGCCGGTGAACTGCACCTGCTGCATGTCCTACAACCAAGCAGTCATGGCCGCGAGCGCAGGGGCCAAGTACGTGAGCCTGTTCTGGGGCCGCATTCGCGACATCGGGTACGACGCCGGTAGCGTCGTCAGCCAAACCCGCGAGTCACTCGACCGTCGTGGCCTGGACAGCGAGATCATTGTGGGAAGTATCCGGCACCTGGCGGACGTGAACGAGGCGATCCAGGCCGGCGCGCACATCCTCACCGTGCCGCCGAAGTTCTTCCCGCAGATGTGCGCGCACCCGAAGACGGACGAGGCCGTGGCCCAGTTCATGACCGAGTTTCGCGCCTGGGAACAGGCAGTCCAGGCCAACCAGGTGAAGCGGGCCGCCTGACCTCCCTCCGGTCGGAATGGAAAAGGTGAAAAGGTAAAAGGTAAAATGGAAGAAGCCGCAGCGGGCTGACGAGAGCCTTCTCTTGTTCTCTTCTTGTTACAATTTACCTGTTCCATCTTACCTTCCAACCACGGGCCGGTTGCGGTTGTGTGGGTTCGGAAAATCGTGTAAACCGCTCCGGTGATTCTGCCGAATCTGGAGTTGGCACGGGGAGCGGCGCACCCACCAGAGCCACTCAGGGAAGGGAACCGATGGACCTGCGGAACAAGCGAATCCTGGTGACAGGCGGCGGCGGGTTCCTCGGTCGTCACGTGGTCGCCGAACTGCGGCAGAGCGGGTGTACGACCCTGTTCACCCCACGCCGTGCCGAGTACGACCTGACCGACGCCAACGCGGTGCGCCAGGTACTCGACTGGAGCCGGCCGGATGTGGTGATCCACCTTGCGGCCGTCGTCGGTGGGATTGGCGCCAACCGCCAGTACCCCGGCACATTCCTCTACGACAACCTGATGATGGGCGTGCAACTCATCGACGCCTGCCGGCAGCGGGGCCTGGAGAAGTTCGTCTGTGCGGGCACCATCTGTGCGTACCCGAAGTTCACGCCGGTGCCGTTCAAGGAAGAAGACCTGTGGAACGGGTACCCAGAGGAGACGAACGCTCCTTACGGGTTGGCGAAGAAGATGTTGTTGGCCCAACTCCAGGCGTACAAGCAGGAGTTCAACTTCCCCGGTACCTATTTGCTCCCGGTGAACCTGTACGGGCCGTGGGACAACTTCGACCTACAAAGCTCGCACGTGATTCCGGCGCTGATCCGCAAGTGCGTCGACGCACAGGAGCGGGGCCTGTCGGAGGTCCCCGTGTGGGGCACCGGAAAGGCGACCCGCGAGTTCCTCTACGTCGCGGACGCGGCTCGCGGGATCCGGCTCGCTACCGAGCGACTGGAAACTCCGGACCCGGTCAACCTCGGCTCCGGGCATGAGATCAGCATTCGCGACCTGGCTCAGACGATCGCCGACCACGTTGGTTATCGCGGCACGCTGAAGTTCGACCCGACCCAGCCGGACGGCCAGCCGCGCCGGTGCTTGGACACGAACCGGGCGAAGACGCTGATCGGGTTCGAGGCCACCACCACGCTGGAACGTGGGCTTGCGGACACCGTCGCGTGGTATCGGGCACAACAACCGGCGCACCGGGTCGCTGCCTGAACCGGACTTGCGGCAGGTGAAGAAGGAGCAGCATGGACGCGGATACGACGAACACCAATCCAGATGCCGTACTGGACTATCCCACCGTCGTCGGGATGATGAACCGGGTACAGACCCTCTCACGCCAAGTGAACTCGCTCCATCGTGAACTGATCCAGTTGAAGGAACAGATTCGCCCGCGGATCCCGCTGAAGTACTGGATCCGACACCAGATCAAAACGATCTTGGGGTTGCGCGTGGTGATCGGCAAACTGGACTTCGACGCCGTACCCAAGCCGGTTGTCGTGCCCTCATGGTATCATCGCAAGCCGACGCTCAAGAACCCGCCGGTCATCTCCATAGCCACCCCGTCGTTCAACCAGGGTGTGTTTCTGGAGCAGACCATCCGGAGCGTTCTCGGTCAGGAGTACCCGCGACTCGAATACGTCGTGCAGGACGGGGGATCCACCGACAGCACCCAACAGGTACTCGAGTGGTATCGCGATCGGCTGCACCGGTGCGAGTCGCGCAAGGATAACGGCCAGTCCCAAGCGATCAACCTCGGTCTCGCCGGCACGACCGGCGAAATTATGGGGTACCTGAACTCGGACGACCTGCTCTTATCTGGGGCGCTGCACGCCGTCGCGAAATACTTTGAGAGCCACCCGGACGTGGACGTGGTGTACGGGCACCGCGTCCTCATCGACAAAGTGGGCTATGAAATCGGGCGTTGGGTGCTGCCCCGCCACGACGACGAGATGCTGAAGTGGGCAGACTACATCCCGCAGGAAACGATGTTCTGGCGGCGCCGCATCTGGGACAAGGTCGGCGGCATCGACGAGAGTTTCCGATTCGCGATGGACTGGGATCTGCTCCTCCGGTTCCAGGCGGCTGGCGCGAAGATGGTTCGCTTGCCGCGGTTCCTCGGTGCGTTCCGTCTCCACACCTCGTCCAAAACGATGAATGTGGTGACCAGCAACGGGGTGGAAGAGATGGGGCGACTCCGGCAGCGTGTTCACGGCGGGAACGTGACGGACCTCGAAATCCAGGCCGGATTGCGGAGATACCGCGCGTGGCACGTGTTTCACAACCGCATGTACCGCCTCGGCATCTTTCGGTATTGATTGCTACGTGACAAGTCGCAAAGTCGAAGACCTCAACTGTGCAGGTTTCTGACGTGCGACTTGTCGTGTAGCAATCAGGCAAGCAGTCCGCGAACGACCTTGCCGTGAACGTCGGTGAGGCGGAAATCTCGGCCCTGGAACCGGAACGAGAGTTTCTCGTGGTTCAACCCGAGCAGATGAAGGATCGTGGCCTGGAAGTCGTGAATGTGGACCGCGTCCTTCGCGGGTGCGAAACCGAAGTCGTCGGTCTGGCCGTAGCTCGTCCCTTTCTTGATCCCGCCACCGGCCATCCACACTGTGAACGCATACGGGTGATGGTCGCGACCCCAACTCTTCACGTCCTCAATCTTCCCCTGAAGGAACGGCGTGCGCCCGAACTCGCCGCCCCAGATCACGAGCGTGTCATCCAGTAGGCCAAGGCGCTTCAGGTCGCTAACGAGCGCTGCTGAGGGGGCGTCAATGTCGGTGCATTGTACCTTGAGTTGCGTGTTCAAGTTGCGGTGTTGGTCCCAGCCGGCGTGGAGCAGTTGCACGAACCGTGTACCGCGTTCAACTAAGCGGCGCGCCATCAGGCAGTTATACGCGAAACTCCCCTGTTTCTTCACGTCCGGGCCGTAGCTGTCGAGAATCTTCTGCGGTTCCTTGCTGAAGTCGGTCAGTTCCGGGACACTCGTCTGCATCTTGTACGCCATCTCGTACTGCGAGATGCGAGTGCTTACTTCCGGGTCGCCGAACTCCTTTAGCGTCATCTCATTCAGCTTCGCGAGGTCATCGAGTGAGGCTCTGCGGCTCGCCTGGTTCACGCCATCCGGGTTGGAAAGATACAGCACCGGGTCACCCTGACCGCGGAATTTCACCCCCTGGAACTTGGTCGGCAGGAACCCACTGCTCCAGTAGAAGTCGTAGAAGATTTGGCCGCACGACGCTTCCTTGTCGCGCGAGGTCATCACGACGAAGCCGGGCAACTCTTCGGTTTCGCTTCCCAGACCATATGTGAGCCAACTTCCCATGCTCGGGCGCCCGGGCATTTCGGAGCCGGTGAGGAAGAAGCAGATCGCGGGCGCGTGGTTCACCTGCGTGGTGAACATCGACTTCACGAAGCACAGTTCGTCCGCGATCTTCGCGGTGTGCGGCAGGAAGTCGGATACCCACGCGCCGCCCTGCCCGTGCTGCGCAAACTTGGTGATCTCAGGAAGACACGGCCGCACGGTCTGCCCGCCGGTCATGGTGCTGAACCGAAGTCCCTTCACCACGCTATCCGGTATCTGCTTGCCTTTTTGCTTGGTGAGTTCGGGCTTGTAGTCGAAGAGATCGACGTGCGTCGGCGCACCGTTCTGGAACAAGTAGATGACGCGCTTGGCCTTCGCGGCGAAGTGCGGCAAATCCTTCAAGCCACCAACGCGCTTGCGGTCAGCGGCGGGCGCGTCGCGCCTCAACAGCGACGCGAGCGCGGCCACGCCGATGCCGGTCGCGGTGCGCCCGAAGAGGTGCCGGCGCGTCAGGTTCGCTTGGTGGTTTAGAAGTGGGTGCATGGGTGGTTCTCTTGTCTTCATCTTCCGCCGCTTGCGGATTCGCGAGACTCGCTAAGCCGCAAGCGGCGGAAGACACTACTTGTTCAGCGCCTCATCCAAGTTGAGCATCATCAGGCACACACTCGCCAGCGCCGCGTGTTCGCTTGCGTCCAGTTTCTCGTTGCGCGGTGAGTCGCCCACTTTGAGCAGTTTGAGCGCCGCGACCTTGTCCGCGAACACCTTCCTCTGCTTCTCCAGCGCGCCAAGAAGTATCTTCGCTTCGGCTTCCGTTGGCTTGCGCGCAACCACGCGCTGGAACGCGAAGCCCAGGCGGTCCGCATCACTCGCGTGCTTTTCCGTAGCCAGTTGTGCGAGCGCGCGTGCCGCTTCGACGTAGGTCGTGTCGTTGAGCGTGACGAGCGCGTGAAGCGGCGTGTTGGTGGTCGTTGTCTTCACGCTGCACGTCTGGCGGTTCGCCACATCGAAGAACACCGTTGGCCCGATGATACGGCGCCAGAACACATACAGGCTGCGGCGGTAGATCGCCTCGCCTTTGTCTTGCGCGTACTTCTTGTTGCCAAACGTCGCTTCCTCCCAGATGCCGGGCGGCTGGTACGTCTTTACCGGCGGGCCGCCGTAGGTGGGTGTCATGAGCCCGCTGGCGGCGAGCGATTGGTCGCGGATCATCCACGACGGCATTCGATGGCGAGTACCGCGTGCGAGCAATCGGTTCTCGGGGTCGCGGTCAAGCAACTCTGGTGTGACTTTCGCGGACTGCCGATAAGTGGCGCTTGTCACGATCAGGCGAATGAGGTGCTTCGTGTCCCATTTCTCGGCGAACTCCACCGCGAGCCAGTCGAGCAACTCGGGGTGCGAGGGCCGTTCGCCTTGCACGCCGAAGTCTTCGCTCGTCTTCACGAGGCCAATACCGAAGAACATCTGCCACAAGCGATTGACCGCGACGCGAGCCGTCAGCGGGTTCTCTTTCGAGGCAATCCACTGCGCGAGCGCGAGGCGATTGGCGGGCGCGCCCTTCGGCAACGCCGGCAGGCTGACCGGCGTGTTCGGTGTGACCTTGCCTTCTTTCTTACTGTAGTCGCCGCGCGTGAGGATGAAGGTTTCGCGCGGTGTCGGCAGGTCGGCCATCACCATCACCTTCGCGACGCCCGTGTTGGCGGCGTCGCGGAACTGCTTCGCCTTGCGCATCTCCGGGAGCAACTTCACGTACTCCGGTTCCTTCTCCTTGAAGTGCTTGATGAGTTCGTCGTAGTTCTGGTCGGCACGGTCGTTCGGCCCCTTGCGGAGTGCCGACTCGATGAGCGCCGGCAGTGTGCTGGCGTAGTTGCCGTCCTTGTCCTTGATCGCAGCGTCGTCGCGGAGTTTCTTCTCAATGGGCACGATCCTCTTCACCAACTCGTCGAACGCGGCTTGCGCGTCCTTGCGCTTTTGCTCCTGTGCCGTCGTGCCGAAGTCCATCACAGGCGCGGTCTGCCCGCTACCTCCTCCGCCGTTCACCGGCGTCTGGTTGAAGTACGCGAACAGCGAGTAGTAATCCTTCTGCAAGATCGGGTCGAACTTGTGGTCGTGGCATCGCGCGCATCCCACGGTGAGACCAATCCACACGGTCGCGGTGGTTTCGGTCTGATCGAACACGTACTCGATGCGGTTCTCCTCCGCGATGCGCCCGCCTTCGCCGTTGATCATGTGGTTGCGGTTGAACGCGGTCGCGAGGAGTTGTTCGCGCGTCGGAGTGGGGAGCCGGTCCCCCGCGAGTTGCCACACCGTGAACTGATCGAACGGCAGGTTGTCGTTGTAGGCCTTCACGACCCAGTCGCGCCAGGGCCACATGGTGCGTTCGCCGTCGCCCTGGTAGCCGTTGGAGTCCGCGTAGCGGGCCGCGTCGAGCCAGTCCCAAGCCATGCGTTCGCCGAATCGCGGTGATGCGAGCAACCGATCGACCACCTTCTCGTAAGCGGTCGGGGTGGTGTCCTTCAGGAACGCGTCCACCTCATCGGGTGTCGGAGGCAGTCCGGTCAGGTCGAGCGTGACGCGCCGGATGAGCCGTTCCTTGTCCGCTCCCGCTGAAGGTGACAGCTTTTCCTTTTCCAGACGAGCGAGGATGAATGCGTCGATGGCGTTCTTCGCGATCCCCTTCGGGTCACGGCTAACGGGGACAGGGGGCCGAACAGGTGCCGTGAAACTCCAGTGCGTGCCCCACGGCGCGCCAGCATCGACCCACTTCTTGAGGATCGCAATCTGTTCCGGCTTGAGGTTCTTGTTGGCCTTCTTCGGCGGCATCTGCTCTTTCGCGTCGGCCGATTCGATGCGTCGGATGATCTCGCTTTCGGCGCTCTTGCCGGGCACGATCACCGCGCCTTGCTTGCGCAGCGCAGCCTCTTTCGTGTCGAGGCGCAGTTCCGCCTTGCGGGCCTTCTCGTCGGGGCCGTGGCACTGGAAACAGTGGTTCGACAGGATGGGCAAAACGTCGCGACTGAAATCGACTTTCTCCTGCGAGAAGCCGAATTCTGTGAACGCGAGCAACACGGCCAGCGCGAGGAGGAGGCGCGTCATCGTGGTTGAGTGCTGTTGTGGGGAGAGCCGGGCGGGTAAGGGAAGTATACCCCGGTGACGTGCAAATGGGTACCGGTTTAGCGTCGGTCCCAAAGGGGCCGCGCCTCGTCGCCGGTACTACCCCAGGATCGCGTCGATGGGCTTGCCCTCGCTGCGGGCGAACGTGCGCCCGATCGGGCTGCGGAACGTCTTCTCGCAGTCGATGCCCAGCGCCTTCAGGACGGTCGCGTGCAGATCCTCGGCGGCACGCCGGTCCTTCGGCTCCTTCCCGCCGGCCGGGTCGCTTTCGCCAACAACCGTTCCGCCCTTGATGCCACCGCCCGCGAGCGCCGCAGTAAAGTTGTGCGGCCAGTGGTCGCGGCCGCCGAGCGCGTTCAGTTGCGGCGTGCGCCCGAACTCGCCCACACACAGCACGACTGTGTCTTTCAGCGTGTCGCGCTGGCGCAGATCGCGTAGCAGCGCCGCGAACGCTGGGTCGAGCGTGCCCTTCAACCGCTTGGTGATCTCGTGATTGTTCGCGTGGCTGTCCCACCCGCCGAGCGTCACTTCAACACACCGCACGCCGATATCGGTCAAACGTCGCGCCGCGAGGCATCCGCGACCGAACGGCGTGTCGCCGTACTCCTTGCGAAGCGAAGCCGGCTCCAGCGACACGTCGAACGCGTTAAGCTGATCCGAACTCATCATCTTGCGGGCGCGTTCCATCGTATCCTTGTGGCCGGTCGCATCGACGCGCTTCCCGCGGCCCTTCGCGAACGCCTCTTCGACAACCTTCAAGTCTTCGATCCGACTCTCGAAGCGTTCGTTCGGAACGTGCGGGGTGACGTCCGGTACCTTGTCTTTCGGGTCGAACACCTTGAATGCGTCGTACTGCGCACCGAGTACGCCGCCGCGTGCGGGCCACTGGTCCGGCACGATGGAGACGTGTCTGGGAATCTCGACGCTCGTATCGGGCCGATCGTGACAGATGATCGCGCCGAGCGACGGGTGCGTGACAGTCGGGTCGGGGCTGTACCCGGTCTTCATCTTGAATGTGCCGCGTTCGTGGTCGCCTTCTTTGCTCCAGAGCGAGCGCACGAGCGCGACGTGTTGCATCTGATCCGCGAGTTGCTCAAGCCCGGCTGCGAGCTGAACATTCTTCGCAGATGTGTTGATGGAACTTGTACCAGCGGCGATGTTGGTGCCCGGCTTCGGGTCGAATGTCTCAAGCTGGCTCGGCCCACCGCCCAGCCACAGCACGATGACCGACTTAGCGGGCGTGCGTTCCTTCTCCGCGGCGCGCGCGAGCACGGTTCCCAGCGGCGTGAGCCACGCGAGCGAAGCGAGGAAGTCGCGGCGGTGAAAGTGCGGCATCAGTGATTCCAACTCTGCTCCGTCGCGTTGAACAACACCCAGTACAGGTCCGCGAGCCGTCGCTTGCGTTCGTCGCCGACGGTGTTGGTGAGCTTCGCGGTGAAGTGGGCGCTCTCCTTCGGCGTCGGGCGGCGGGTCAGCACCGTCAGGTACGCGGTCTCCACCGCGGACGCGTCGGTCGGCGCGAACATCGCGATCTGCGTTGACGCGCTCAACAGTTCGTCCTTCGCTTTGCCGTCCACGAGGTCGCCGTTCATCATCAACAGGCGCTGCGGGATCGTGCCGTGCGCACGCGCGAACTCGTCGTCGTCCGCGTCGCCGTAGCGCTTCACGAAATCGCGCTCGTTGAAGTACCGCGCGAGCCGAACGAAGATGTGCGACTGCTGGTTGATCGTCTTCACGCTCGCGGCCTGAATCACGCTGCCGATCACTTGCTCCGGGCGCAACCGCGTTAGCGGAAACACGGCCCACGTGTCGTCGTGCGCGTCGGTGATGTCGAAGTCCGCGGCGCTGTCGAGCCTGAACACTTCCGTCGAGGCGATGAGCAGGATGAGCCGGCGAAGGTCGTGGCCGTGGCTCGCGAAGTCGTCGGCGAGGATCCCCAACGCTCGCGGAATCTTCTCGTCGCTCATCTCCGTGAGCGTCTGCGCTTCGATGCGCCGCAACAGCGGCCGGCCGGTCATCATCGCCCATACGCGGTTCACCGTGGCGCGCGCGAAGTACTTGTTTTTGGGGTCCGTCACCCACGACGCGAGTCGCTCGCGCCGCGTGCCGCGTGCCGGTAGCAATTCGGGCATGAACGGCACCGAGGGTGCGATCTGCTGTGTACCGCCCGCGACGCGGTCCTCGAACTTGTACTCGCCCATGTTCGTGTCGTTGATGTTCGTGACGCTGTGCTTCGTCTGGCCGAAGAACGCCGCCAGCGATTGGAAGTGCGTCTGCTTCCACGCTGGTTCGAGGAAGTGGTCGTGACACTGCGCACAGTCGATGCGCAAACCGAGGAACGCACGCGTTACGCGGATCGCGAGCTTCTCCACGTCCGGTCCTTTCCGGTTGTCGTCGTAGGTCGCGGCGATGAAGTTCACCGCGGGCTTGTCCGTGTTCAGCCCCTGTGCGGAGATCATTTCGTTGACGAGGTTCGCGTAAGACGTGTTTTCCTTCAGCTCGTCGCTGAGCCACGCGATGAACCGGCGCTTGCGGTACGCGATGAGCGGGCCGTCCTCGGTGCCGACGAACGCCCGCGCGAGCCGGTCCGCGAAGTAGTCCGCGTAGCGGCGATCGTGGAGCAGGTGGTTCGCCCAGCCGTCGAGCCGCTTCTCTGGCGGTTGCTCTTCGAACTGCCTGATCTCTTCGAGCGAGGGCACGCTGCCCGTGAGCGCGAGCGACAACCGGCGCGTGACCGCGAGGTCGTCCGCACGCGCGGCGGGCTGAAGTTCTTTGTTGGCCCAGTCCGCGCGGAACGATTGATTGACCTGACTCACGACCGCGCGGAAGTCGTCCTTCTCCGTGGGGGTAGGGTCGAACTTCACTTTGCGCGACGCGGTGGACAGCGGGAACAGACTCGCCCGCAGCGCGAGCACGCTGAAGACGATGATCGCGATGAAGAGTGCGTTCCGGCCCCACATGAGCGCGATCCCGAGGGAAGGTTTCGCAGTCACATACCCCGCGGAGCGGTGGCGCGTTTCACGAAACCGTCGGCTATCCTGTAGGGTACTCGAGATGGAAACACCCGCGACGCCGCAATCGGCGGACTCCTGGAACGCGCTCGATCTCATGGCTGCCGCTGCTGCTATACCCGTCGCGCCGCCGCTCGCGGAACCGGACCCCGACCGCGCCATGCCGGTCGTCATGCCGCTCCCGCCGCAGGATCCGTTCTTGCGGCTGATCGAGTTCGTGTACTCCGCGACGGAGTGGTGCTTCGGGGTCGTCGCTCTGTTCCTGGGGCTGTCGGTGCTGGCCGCGATTCCGCTGGGGCAGTTCCTCGCACTTGGCTACCTGCTCGAAGCGAGCGGGCGAGTCGCGCGCACCGGACGCATTCGCGATGGCTTTGTTGGCGTGCGGACCGCGGCACTGTTCGGCGGAGTCGTACTCGCGTGTTCGCTGATGTGGCTGCCATTGTACCTCATGTCGCTGCAAGCTCAGGCGGCCCGCATCGTTGACCCGAACGGCAACATCGCGAAAGCGTGGGAGATCGCGATTGCGTTGCTCGCGACCGGCCTCGTGTTACACACGGTCGGCGCCCTGCTGTGGGGCGGGCGATTCCGGCACTTCGTGAACCCGGTCAACATCCCGTGGCTCGGCTACCGCGTGTGTTGCGGTGGGCTGTACGCCGAGGCGCGGGATCGCGTGTGGAACACCGTGGTCGGGCTGTGGCTACCGTACTACTTCTGGCTGGGTGTGCGCGGCTTTGCGGGCGCGTTCATGTGGCTCGCGTTCCCGCTTTTGCTGCTCGGTGTCGGTCACCAGTTTTGGTTCCTGGGGTTGGTTGGTGCGTTTCTGTTCGGGATCGTGGTGCTGTACGTGCCGTTCCTTCAGGTACGGTTCGCTCGGACGCAGCGGTTCCGCGCGTTCTTTGAAGTGCTGGCCGTTCGACAGGTGTACCGACGCGCTCCGCTCGCGTTCGCATTCGCTCTGTGGGTTCACTTGATGTTCGCGATGCCGCTTTACCTGCTGAAGATCGAAGTGATTCCGCGAGACCTCGTGTTCCTCGAAGGGCTGTTTTTCCTGCTGTTCATCTTCCCGGCCCGCGTCCTCGGCGGGTGGGCCTATTCGCGCGGCGCGCGGCGCCGCGAGCCGCGGTTCTGGATGCTCCGCTGGATGGGCCGGTTCGCAGTGATCCCGGTCGTGATGGCGTACGTGTTCGCAGTGTGGATTTCGCAGCACCTCGGCTGGGGCGGCGTCTCGAAGCTGTACGAACAGCACGCGTTCCTGCTGCCGGTGCCGTTCGTGACGTGGAATTGAGAAGAACCTCTACGCCCTCACTCGAACAGCCTCGCGACCACGCGCCCCTGCACGAAGTGGTGCGGCCTGCCGGCCACATCCTTCACCGCGCTTGCGGACGTGTAGCCGAGTGCGTGGTACATGCTCGCGAAGAAGTCCGACACGTGAACCGCGTCGTCGGCCGGAAGCCCGCCGTCCTTCGTACTCTTGCCGATGACCTGCCCACCCTTCACCCCGCCGCCCGCGAGTACGGTCGAGTACACGCGACCCCAGTGGTCGCGCCCGCCCCCGCCGTTGATCTTCGGCGTGCGCCCGAACTCGCCGGTCCAGCCCACCAGCGTTTCCGAGAACAGCCCGCGTTCCGTGAGGTCGTCCAGCAGCGCCGCCATCGCGCGGTCGATGGTCGGCAGGAGCTTGTCCTTCATCTTCGGGAAGTGCTTGCTGTGCGTGTCGAAGTTCTGCTCGGACTGCTTGAAGGTCCACGGGACCGTCACGCACCCGACCCCGGCTTCGACCAGTCGGCGCGCAACGAGGCAACTTCGCCCAAAGCGGTTGTCGCCGTACCGCGCGAGCGTGCCGGGCTTCTCGTCATCTAGTCGGAACGCCTTCCACGCCGCGGACGATTGCAGCATGTCGATCGCTTGCCGCTGGAACCGCATGAAGTCCTGATCGGAACCGCTCGCGCCCGGGCGGTTCGACTGCAGCGCATCGAGCAACCCGGTGCGCGCCGTCTGCCGTTCCAGACCGACATCGGACGCGGGCGCGAGGCCCGGAAGCGGATCGCCGGGGAGCCAGTTTTCATCGTGGAGGAATAGCGGGTCGAATCGCGGGCCGAGGAACCCCGCGTGCTGACCGCCCCAGTAGGCGTTGTTCTGGTCACCGACCTGTCGCGGGAGTTGCACCGCGCCCGGAAGCCCGTTGCGGTCCCCTCGGAGGTGCCTCACGACTGCCCCGATGCACGGCGGGTCGCGCCGATCGACTTGCGGCTCGCCGGCTGATCGCGGCGCGTGCTTCAGACCAGTGAGGTTGTAGTGAACGCCGACGCCGTGCGTGTCCGACCCGTGCCACGTCGAACGGATGATCGCGAACCGGTCCGCCTGCTTCGCGAGCAACGGCAAGTGTTCGCAAACCTGGATGCCGGTGACATTCGTGGCGGTCGGTTTGAACTCGCCACGAGTTCCCTCGGGCGCGTCTGGCTTCGGGTCGAACGTCTCCTGCTGCGCCGGGCCACCGGTCATGTACAGGAGGACCAGCGCCTTCGCCTTTCCGCCGCCGCCGTCGGGCGTGCTTGCGCTGCTTCGCGCTGCGAGTCCGAGCAGCGACAGGGGCGCAAAGCGCAGAAGCGTGCGGCGAGAGAAGTACTCAGTCGGATCGGTCGGGACGGGCATAGCGAAGCCCTTCGGAAAGGCGGGACCAGCGGAAGCGGCTGTTCGGCAGTAGGTCAAGTGTACTCGAAGTGCGGTGGCGATGGGTAGTGGCAAATGTGTTCCGCGCTTGCGGCGGAACAAGGCGCAACCGGCGTTACCGCCCGTGGCGCTTTTGCAGATAGGCGGCAAGATCGTGGCCCAAGTCGGCGTCGGTGCGGAGCCTCACGTAGTCGATCTCCAAACGCCGGCAGCCGGCTTCGATCGATTCGATGTGCGCGTGAAGCGCCTTCAAGTAGTTGTCGCGGATGCTGGTCGGGTCGGTGAGGATTTCCGGTAGTCCTTCCAGCCCGCGGAACAGCGTGGTCTGCCGGAATGGGAAATCGATTTCGGCCGCGTCGAGTGTGTGGAAGAGAACCACTTCGTGCTTCTGGTAGCGCAGGTGTTGAAGCCCCGCGAGGATGTCCGGCACGTCGTCGAGCAGGTCGCTAAACAGGAACACGACCCCGCGGCGGCCGGTGCGCCCCGCCAGTTCGTCCACGCCGCGCGCGATCCCGCCGCTGCCAGGGAACGGGCCGTCCGCAAGGACGCGGCATGCTTCACGCAACTGGTTCATCTGGCCTGACGGCCGCAGGTACGCGCGAATGCCGTTCGCGACCAGGCTCAGCCCCACCGTGTCAGCCTGTTGAAGCACGAGGTACGCCATCGCCACTGCCGCGGTGCTGGCGAGGTCGTACTTGCTGCGCTCACCGGATGCGTACCCCATTGACTCGCTCGCGTCCACGATCAGCCACGCGACGAGGTTCGTTTCTTGCTCGTATTGCTTCATGAAGTACCGCTTGGTGCGTGCGTACACGCTCCAGTCGATGTGCTTCACGTCGTCGCCGGGGGCGTACTCGCGGTGCTGCGCGAACTCGACGGCAAGCCCCTGTCGCGGGCTGCGGTGCTTGCCCGCGAGGTAGCCCTCCACCGCGAGCCGAGCCTCAAGTTCGAGGCGGTCGATGCGCGACAGAACAGCGGTGTCGATTGGGTTGGCCATGGTTGTGTAGGGTGGGTCAAGGCTTTGCGCAGGCCCACCAGCGATGAGTTCAAGTCACAAGGTTGATCGTTCTGGCGTCGCGTGGTGGGCCTGCGCAAAGCTTTGACCCACCCTACAAATCACTCCGCCGCCCGCGCCGGAACCAGCGCCAGCAGTTTACGCACGACCTCGTCGGGCGTGACGCGGTCGGCGTCGGCGTTGTAGTTGGTAACGATCCGGTGCCGCATCACGGGCATCGCGACTGCTTTCACGTCTTCGGTCGCGACGTAGGTGCGCCCGCGAAGTAGCGCGCGGGCCTTCGCCGCGAGGATCAGGTTTTGACCGGCACGCGGACCGGCGCCCCAAGTCACGTACTTCTTCACGAAGTCCGGCACGTTCGGGTCGGGTGCTTCGCCGTCTTGAGTGCCTGGGCGTGTGAGGCGGGCGATCCGCATCGCGTAGCGGATCACGAAGCCGGCCGCGGGCACCTTCCGTACGAGGCGCTGCATCGCCATCAGTTCGGCGCCGTTGATCACTCGATCCGGTTGTGACCGGTGAGAGGAAGTCGTCGCCTCGATGATGCGGAACTCTTCTTCTTCGCTCGGGTAGCCCACGTTGATCGTGAACATGAAGCGGTCCTGCTGCGCTTCGGGCAGCGGGTACGTGCCTT
>SXID01000081.1 GCA_005772955.1 Planctomycetia bacterium | reverse complement strand
TTCGTTTGGCCGTGCGCGCTCGTCGCACCGCTCGTGTGCGCGCTGGCACTTGCGGCCGGGCCCGTCCGCGCCGTCCGCGCGGAGAAGCCCGAACCGACCCCTAAGCAGAAGTTCCGTTCCGTCGTCGCCCCGTTCCTGGAAACGCATTGCGTCGGGTGTCACGGCCCTGAGAAGCCCAAGGGCAACGTGACCCTCGAAGGCGTTTCGAGCGACCCGAAGAACGCAAAGGCGGTCGCGCTCTGGGAGCGCACCCTGGAACAACTGGAAATCGGGCAGATGCCCCCGCCGGGCAAGGCACAGCCGACACCGGCGGAGCGCGAACGGGTCGCGCAGTGGATCCGCGACTACCTGACCGACGCGGGCAAGGGCTACCAGCTCAAGTCGAAGATGTTGCTCCCCGAGTACGGCAACCGGGTCAGCCACGAACTGTTGTTCGACGGCAGCATCAAGGAGATACCCGCGTCGCCGTCGCGGTTGTGGCGCATCAGCCCGTACATCTACAACGGCCGCGGGCTGGTCTCGGGACCGGGGCCGAAGGCCGAACCGCTCACGTTCTCCACCAAGACCGACGGGTTGCGCGACTACTCGTCGCAAGAGATCCTTGGCGAGTCCGGGTTCCTCGCGCTCATGATGGCGTTCGACGACCTGCTCACGCGGCAGATGCACGACGACAAGGACGTGCCCGGCAACCCGAGCTTCAAAGCGATTTCGGAGGCCAAAGGCGCCCCGACTCAAGAGGCGATGGCGCGCGTGGTGCGTGAAGAGTACCTCCGCGTACTCGGCTGCCCGATCAGCGACGACGACCTGACGCGGTATCTCAAGTTCATGTCGGCCAACATCAAACAGGCCGGGAACGAGAGCGGGCTAAAGGTCACGCTCCTGGCCGTGTACCTGTCGCCGCACGCGATCTACCGGATGGAGCTCGGGCTCGGCAAGCCGGACGCGCACGGGCGCCGGATGCTGGCGCCGCGGGAACTCGCGTTCGCGCTGTCCTACGCGCTCACGGACGCGCCCCCGTCGGGCAACCCCGTCATCCGCGAGGCGCTCGAGAAGAACCAGCTCTCCACGAAGGCGGACGTGGAGAAGGTCGTCCGGCAGATGCTCGCGAAGGGCGCTCCGGCGGTGCGTGTCGGTCTGCCGGGGCCGTTCGACCAGCTCCGCGCGCAGGGCAAACCAGGGTACGCGTACCTGCCGCGGGTGCTGCGGTTCTTCGAGGAGTTTTTCGAGTACCCGAAGGCGGCGGGCGTGTTCAAGGACGGCAAGAACGGCACCTTCGGCCCGCGCGCGGTGCCCGCCGTCGCGCAGGGGCACATCGCGGCCATCGTGAACGAGGACACGCGGGTGTTCGAGGAGTTGCTCACCTCGCCGCGCTTCAACTACAACCGCGACGACATCCTCGCCCGGCTCAAGGCCGAGTACGAGGAGAAACTCAAAACGCTTCCAGAGGGCCGCAAGGAAGAAGCCGCCAAACAGTACGAGAAGATGCGCGCGCTCGCAGCGAACGTGCCGTTGGAGACGTTCCGCGCCGGCGTGCTAACGGACCCGGCGTGGCTCATCGCGCACTCCAAATGCACCGAGAACGACCCCGTGCGCCGCGGCAAGTGGGTGCGCGAGCGGCTCCTCGCGGGCAACGTCCCGGACCTGCCCATCGGGGTCGATGCGAAGATCCCCGAGGATCACGACCGCACCTTGCGACAGCGGTTCAGTGTGGTCGAGAAGGCCGAGTGCTGGAAGTGCCACAAGGCGATGAACCCGCTCGGCATGCCGTTCGAGAACTTCAGCGACGTGGGTCGCAATCGCACCGGGATGTACCTCCACAAGCAGAAGCGCGAGTTCCTCGAAACCATCGACCCGGCGCAAGCGGCCAAGTTGCACAAGGACGGCGTGATCGAGATCTTGCCCGTGGACGCGACCGGCGAACTCACCGGCACCGGCGACCCGGCGCTCGACGGTCCCGTGAAGGACGCTTCCGATCTGGTCCACCGGCTCGCGAAGTCCGCGCGCGTGCGGCAGTCGATCATCCGCCACGCGTTCCGGTACTGGATGGGCCGCAACGAGACCCTGAGCGATTCCAAAACGCTGATCGACGCGGACCGCGCGTACACCACGAGCGGGGGGAAGTTCAGCGAGGTCATCGTCTCGCTGCTCACCTCCGACTCGTTCCTCTACCGGCGCTGAAAGGCCGCGGTTCACATGACCGGATCACGCAGGCGGTTCCTGAAGGGAGTCACGCTCGGCGCCGGGGGCGTCGTGCTCGCGCCGCTCGTGCGCCAGATGGAGGCGCACGCGGCCGGGCGCGCGCGCGATCTCCCGCGGCGCTTCGTGTTCGTCATCAAGTCCAGCGGGCTGACGCCGAAAGCGATCCGCCCGGTTGACGTGAAACTCGGCGACGGGCGCCGCACCGTCGATCTTCCGCTGAAGGACTACAAGCTGCCCGAAACACTCCAGTCGCTGGAGGCGTTCAAGGACCAGATGATGATTCTGGAGGGGCTGTCGGGGTGCAACTTCGAGGGCAACCATTCCTCCTATTACGGCGCGCTGAGTTGCCACCACGCGCCCGAGAAGCCGGTCGCGGCGACCGTCGATTGCCTGCTGGGGAAGTTGAACCCGGCACCGTTCCTCAACTACGGGTTCGCGCCGAACGGGCACAGCATCGGGAACAACAGCGGGCCGACCGTGCAGGACACGGCCGTGTTCCCCAAGATCTCGGCCTGCGGGCAGAACAACCCGATGCCGTATCAGGCCAGCGCAGAGAAGGCGTACCGGCAACTGTTCGGCAGCGCCCTCGACCTGAAGGCGGGAGGCAAGAAGGAGTTCGATCTGCAAACCAACCTGCTCGACTTCCTCGCGGACGACACGAAGAAACTCGCGAAAGAAGTGGGCAAAGAAGAGCGCGAGAAGTTAGACCACTACCTCGCCGCGTTCGAGTCGGTGCGCACCCGCAACGACCAGCTCGTCGGGATGCAGGAGGCGATCAAGAAGAACGCGCCGAAGTTCACGAGTCAGTACGCGTCCACGGTGTTCACGGATCGCGTATCAATCTTCTTCGAGTTGGCCGCGGCGGCACTGATTACCGGTCTCACGAACGTGATCTCGATTCGCGCCGACTGGTTGAGCGTGAAGTACGACACCTTCGGGTTCAAGACGACGAGCGTTCACGACATCGGCCACGGGAAGACCACCGACAACGGGTTCTCCGCGGAGAAGGCCCGCGACACCATCCGCAAGTTCCAGGTGGACCTGATCGCGGACCTCGCGGGCAAGCTGAAGAAGGTGCCGGAAGGCGACGGCACGATGCTCGACAACACGATGATCATTTACCTGAGCGACACCGGCGAGGCGCACCACTCGCAGCGCCGCGAGTGGCCGTTCGTGGTGGTCGGCGGCACGAACATGAAGCTCAAGACGGCCGGGCGCTACCTGCGGTACCCGGACTACGGCAGCAAGGGCCACAAGACCATCGGCAACTGGTACAACACGCTCCTACGGGCCAACGGCGCCCCGCACCAGGATCACTTCGGGCAGGTGGATCCCAACCTCAAGGATCTGGACCTGAAAGGCCCGTTGGCGGAACTGACTGGCTAACGAATCGGCCGGTGCGGTTGTTCCTTACCCGACCTTCCCGAGTTTGCTCGCGTCATGCTCAAGCCCTTCACCATCGCGGCCGTTCTGCTCCTTTTCGCGACCGGCGCGAGCGCCCGCGCCGCCGAGCCGACGGCCGAGCAACTCGCGTTCTTCGAGAACAAGGTGCGCCCGATCCTGTCCGCGCGGTGCTACTCCTGCCACAGTCAGTCGGCGAAGAAGTCGAAGGGCGGCTTGACCCTCGACAGCCGCGAGGCCGCTCTCAAGGGTGGCGACACCGGCCCGGCGCTCACCCCGGGAAAACCCGCGATGAGCTTGCTGCTCAAGGCGGTGAAGTACGACGGCCTGGAGATGCCCCCGACCGGGAAGTTGCCCGCGGACGAGGTCGCGACGCTAACCAAGTGGATCGAGATGGGCGCGCCGTGGCCCACGACCACCGTCAAGCCAGTCGTCAACCCGGGGAGCGTGCTGACCCCCGAGCGGCTCAAGCACTGGGCGTTCCAGCCGCTGAAGGTGACGGACCCGCCGGGCGCCACAGAAGCCGACCGCAAGCGCCACCCGGTCGCCCGGTTCGTGCTCGCGGCCCTCACCGCGAAGGGACTGAAGCCTTCCGCACCCGCCGACCGGCGGACGCTGATCCGCCGCGCCTCGCTTGACCTGCTCGGCCTGCCGCCGACCCCGGAGGAGGTGGACGCGTTCGTCGCCGACGCCTCCGCCGACGCCTACCCGAAGCTGATCGACAAACTGCTCGCGTCGCCGCACTACGGCGAGCGCTGGGGCCGGCACTGGCTCGACGTCGCGCGGCACAGCGACGGGCACGGCAGCTTCCTCGACCCGGCGCCGCTGCCCGAAGCGTGGCGCTACCGCGACTGGGTGGTGAAGGCGCTCAACGACGACCTGCCCTACGACCGGTTCGTCAAACTCCAGATCGCCGGCGACCTCATCGACGGCGGGCGCGAGGCCGTCGCCACCGGCTTCCTCGCGGTCGGCCCGACGTACATTTCCGACGGCGGCGACCCCGACACCGTGGCGAAGGCGAAGGCCGAAACGCTCGACGACCGCGTGGACACCGTCACCCGCGGGTTCCTCGCCCTCACGGTGAGTTGCGCGCGGTGCCACGACCACATGTTCGACCCGGTCCCGCAGGCCGATTACTACGCGCTCGCGGGCGTGTTCAACAACACGAGGACCGTGGACCGCGCCTTCGCGCCGCCGGACGCAATCAAGCGGGCCGAGGAGCACAAGAAGGCGCTCGACGCCGCGAACGCCGCACTGAAGCAACTCCCGAAGGACGCCGAAACCGACCGGCGCAAGGAACTGGAAGCGGAGGTCGCCAAACTCAAGGCGAGCGCCCCGCCGGCGCCGCCGCGCATCCACGCGGTCGAGGATTCCGGCGCGGCCGACATGCCCCTCGCCCTGCGCGGCGACCCGCGGAAGCCCGGCCCAGTCGTCCCGCGGCGGTTCCTCCAGGCGCTCTCTGACCCGAAGGCGCCCGCGTGGACGAAGGGCAGCGGCCGGTTGCAACTCGCCGACACGGTCGCCAGCCCGATCAACCCGCTGACACCGCGGGTGATGGTCAATCGAGTCTGGCAGCACCACTTCGGCCGGCCGCTCGTCGCCACGCCGGGCAACTTCGGCCTGTTGGGGGAGAAGCCGAGCCACCCTGAGTTGTTAGACTGGCTCGCGGCCCGGTTCGTCGCGGACGGCTGGTCGCTGAAGAAACTGCATCGCCTTATCATGCTCTCCGACACCTACCGCCAGAGCAGCCAGTTCAACGCAGACAGCTTCCGCATCGACGGCGACAACCGCTACCTGTGGCGCACGTCGCCGCGGAAGTTGGAAGTGGAAGCGTGGCGCGACAGCGTACTCGCCGTCACCGGCGAACTGGATCGCACGGTCGGCGGCGCGTCTGTTCGCGACATCCTCGGGAGCACGCGCCGGACACTATACGCAGCCGTGAGCCGCAACGGGGACAAGCTCCCGGCCGACGAGTTTCTCCGGCTGTTCGACTTCCCCTCCGCGCGAGCCACCGTGTCCGAACGAACGACGAGTACGGTGCCGCAGCAGTCGCTGTTCCTGCTCAACAGCCCGTTCATGCTCGCCCGCGGGAAGGCGTTCGCCGAGCGCCTGACCCGCGAGGCCGCGACCGCTGACGCCCGCATCGAACGGGCGTACGCGCTGCTGTACGGTCGCCCGGCGACCGACGACGAGCGGAAGGTCGCGAAGGCGTTCCTGGGCGCCGGGGCCGAGTCCGAGATGTGGCCCCGGTATGCGCAGGCGCTCCTGAGTTCCTACGAGTTCATGCAACTCCGTTGAGTGGAGAGGTGTCGATGAAATTCCACGCTCACGAGTCGGCCGTCCGCGCGGCCCTTGCGGTGCCGTCGCGGCGCCAGTTCCTGAACCGCCTCGGGGCCGGGTTCGGCACCATCGGGCTGACGGCCGCGCTCGCCGACGCGGGCCGGCTGTCGGCGGCCGAGGCTTCGCCGCTGGCGCCCAAAGCGCCGCACTTCGCGCCGAAGGCGAAGCGGATCATTCAGCTCTTCATGCCGGGGGGCCCGTCGCAGGTGGACACCTTCGACTACAAGCCTGCGCTCGCGAAGAACGCGGGCCAGCGCCCGGCACTGGTGGACCGCAAGTCGCTCCGCAACACCAAGAACGGGCTGATGCCGTCGCCGTTCGGGTTCAAACAGTACGGCAAGAGCGAGAAGTGGGTCGCGGACGTCTTCCCGAAGGTGGCCGAGAAGGTGGACGACATCTGCTTTGTCCACTCGATGCACACCGACACCCCGGAGCACGCCGGCGCGATCCTGATGATGAACCTCGGGCACATCCAGCCGACCCGCCCGAGTATGGGGTCGTGGCTGGTGTACGGGCTGGGGTCCGAGAACAAGAACCTGCCGGGGTTCGTGTCGATGTCGCCCCGGGCGCAGCCGCGCGGCACTCTCGCCAAC
>SXID01000080.1 GCA_005772955.1 Planctomycetia bacterium | reverse complement strand
GCTTGACCGGGCAACAGGTGACGGATGCGGTCCCAGTGGTCATCACTGATGTCGTGGCGGCTGAGCATGGCACGCTCCAAGGCAACGAAATTCGTTACCCCGCTATCGCACCCGGCCCAGATTCAGTCAATACGGCCTACTTTGAAAACGCTGTTCTTTTGGCCGAACGGCCGATCGCGTGGCATAAACTGGTATCGCCATTTCCGCCGGAGGCTGCTTGTGTCCGCTTCGCACACATTGCTCACTCGCCTCGCCACGCTCGCCAACCCGGACGGCGGTTACGGCTACCACACGGGCAAAGCCAGTCACCCGGAGCCTACTTGCTTTGCGCTGCTCGCATTCGCGACCGCACGCGATGCGTTCGCGCAACAGATTGCGAACGGCCTCAGTGCACTCGAACGCAACCGTCAGCCCGACGGCGGGTACGGCCTCGTGGGGGGCCGCCCGGAGGCTACCTGGACCACCGCGATTGCGCTCTTCACGCGGCTCGCCCTCGGCGCGGCTCCCGCGGACGTGAAGCCCACGGTCGAACGTGTGCTGTTCGTCGAGAGCCGCGTGATGGCCAAAGACCCCGAAACGTCCGACATGCAGAACGACATCGACTTGTCGCTCGTCGGCTGGCCGTGGGCCGAGTCGAACTTCGGGTGGGTGGAACCGACTTCGTGGGCGTGTCTCGCGCTCCGCGCCGCGGGCCAGGAGAATCACCTGCGAGTTCAGCAAGGGCTGAAACTCCTGCTCGATCGCGCGTTCGACAGCGGTGGCGCCAACTACGGTAACCGCGTCGTACTTGGGACTTCGACCGAGCCGATCCCCGGCCCAACCGCACTTCTTCTGCTCGCGGTGCAGGGTGCGATTGATCATCCGCGAGTCGATGCCGCAGTGGGCTATTTGCGGATGCACGCGGCGAAGACGACCGATCTCGAACACCTCGCGTGGGCGCGGATCGCGCTCGGCGTTCATGATTCCGACACCGCGACACGCGACCTGCTCCCGGAACTGGGCGAGAAGATTCTCGTGAGCGCGAACGACCCGACGACGAGCGTTTACCGGCTCGCGCTGGCGGCGCTGGCGATGGGGGAGACGTGCCCGTTCGCACTGAAGAACCTTTCCCCCCAACCCCCTCCCCTGAGAAGTGAGGGGGAGAAAGAACCGAAGTCTGCTCCCCCTCCCTTCTTAGGGGAGGGGGTTGGGGGGAGGGGTTCTTCCTTCTTCAGCACCCTCGCGTCGAAATTCCGCGGGCTGATGGTTGCGGGCATCTCGAAGTTCAAACCGCTGCCGGACACGTCCGCGGTTCACATCAGCCGCGCGCCGTCCTACGACGCGCCGCTTGTCGAGATACTCGCGGCGCAGTTCGCGCACTTCCGTGCGGCGTGCCCGCTCGCGGGGAAACGCGTCGTGCTGAAGCCGAACCTCGTGGAGTACCGGCCGGATCGCGTCATCAATACCGATCCGCGCGTGGTGGACGCGGTCATCACGCTCTGCAAGCAGGAAGGTGCCGCGGAAATCATCGTGGCGGAGGGGCCAGGGCACTGGCGGAACGTCCACTTCCTGGTTCGCGAGAGCGGTCTCGGCGCGGTCCTCGACAAGCACGGCGTTAAGTTCGTGGACATCAACCACGACGAACCGGTGAAGGTGCTCAACCTCGGCAGACTCACGCGCCTCGATCACCTCTACATGTCGCGCACGGTGCTGAGTGCCGACGTACTCATCTCGCTCCCCAAACTGAAGACGCATCACTGGGCGGGCGTCACGCTGTCGCTGAAGAACCTGTTCGGCACGCTCCCCGGTATCTGCTATGGCTGGCCGAAGAACGAACTGCACTGGCGTGGCATTCCGCAGAGCATCGTGGACATCAGTTGCACGCGCCCCGCGAACCTGTCGATCGTGGACGGCATCATCGGCATGGAGGGCGACGGCCCACTGCATGGCACCGCGAAGCACGCAGGCGTTCTCGTGATGGGCGCCGATCCGGTCGCGGTGGATTCGACGTGTGCGCGACTGATGGGTATTCCGCCGGAACGCATCCCGACGCTGGTCTACGCGGCGGCGAAACGCATCGGTCGGATTGCGGAGACCGAGATTCAGCAGTTGGGAGAACCGATCGCGACCGTGGCGACGAAGTTCGAGTTGCCGCCGCTGGTGGATCGCGAACTGTTCCCGGCACCGAAGCAGACCGCGTGAGGTGATTACGTTTTCGGTCCCACCGCTTGCTGCATTGCGGCGACCGAGTCGCGGGCGAACCGCTTCTGTGTGCGGCGCGTCAGCGGGTACGCCAATCGCGCCAGGACGTGGTTCGGGCGAGAGAACGCGATGATGTCGTACCACACCGAATCGTTGGCGCGGTCCCACTCGATCAGGAACCGCTCTTCACCGGTTTCGGCGTGACCGGGCAGCGTGCCGTAGGCGAACCCGAACCGCGACACCGGCCCCGCTTCACCCACAACGTAAACGATGCGGCAAGCGTTTAGCCACCACAACCCCATCACGCGAGCAACGATGGCCACGCACGAGCCAACCTGAATCGGCGTGTTGGCCGGCGCGGTTTCCATCCAACCGAGCCGGAAATGGTCCCATCGCGCGAGAGCGGCTTTCGCCGCGAGGAACGCGTTTTCGCCTTCGCCAAGTTTGGCGCGGGTGCGATCCACGGTGTAGCCGGGCGGCGGTGTGGTCGCGGTGGTGCCAACTCCGGCGTAAGTGAAGTCGAGAGCGGTTTGTGCCGCGAGGAAGTCGCGAATCGCGTCGGGCGACGGCTTGCGAAGCGACATCGTGGTTTCCGTTGCGCGGGAGACCAGAAACGATCAGGGGTCAGGGTGATTTCATCACCCTGACCCCTTCGTGTACTTCAGTGCGGGAGACAGGACTTGAACCTGCACAGGATTGCTCCCGCCAGCCCCTCAAGCTGGTGCGTCTGCCAATTCCGCCACTCCCGCGACGAATTGCTCTTCGGAAATTATTGCGGGTGCAAGCGAGTTTTCAAGAGGAAGGCGCGAATCTGGCGTGGAAGTCTTTAGGGCAACCGATTCCGACTTCAATCGTGGCCCCGAGTCGTTCCCACGCGCCGGCCCGCGACCGTGATTGGTGGAACGCAATCGCAAGCGAACGCACCCGCGGAGGAGGTCTCGGAACCAACAGCCCGTGGCTTCACAAATGCGAGAGTACCGTCGCGGGGTACTCTTTCAACGAGCCGCAACCGCGAGGGAACGGTTGACGTTTGCCGCCCCCTCGCGGTCGCGCCTCGTTGAAAGAGCACGCTGTTACTTCTTCTTCGGCTCTGGCTCTTTTACCACGAAACCGGGGCTGGCGTTGAACGCCTTCACCGTGCTGCCGTCAGATACCTTCCACACCGCGACGCTGCCGTCGTAGCTTCCGCCCGCGACCAGGTCTCCGTCCGGGCTGAATGCCACCGCGAAGATGTGGTCGGTCAAGCCCGAGAGCGACTTGCCGGCCGCGAGCGTGTCCATGTTCCACAGCTTCACGGTCTTGTCGGCGCTGGAGGTCGCGAGCATCGGTTGCTTCGGGTTCGCGACGATCTTGAACACATCGTCGCCGTGCCCGGCCGCGTTCTTCACGCCCTTGCCCTCACCGTTCGGCTTCCATGTGCGGAGTTGCCGGTCCGCGCCCACCGAATACCCGGCACTGCCGTCCGGTTTCACCGCCACGCCGTACACGATATTCTGGTGCTCTGGGAACGTGACGACCGACTGCTTCTCCTTCAGATCCCACACCTTCGCGGTCTTGTCGCGGCCGGCGGTCAGCAGGTACTTGCTGTCCGAGGAAAGCGCGCAGCCGAGAACCCAGTCGGCGTGGTTCTCGACAGTCTGCGTGAGCGTCGCCTTGTCCAGCCCGCCGGACAGGTCGAACACGCGAACGGCGCGGTCGCAGCCACCGGCCGCGAGCGTTTTGCCGTCGGTCGTGACCGCGAGACACAACACCGAGTCTTCCACGTCGAACAGGTGTTTCACCAGAACCGCCTTGTCATTCACGCCGTCCAGAATCTCGACGCCGTTTTCGGCCTTGCCCTTCGCGGTGATGTTGTACACGCGAACGTCACCTTCCTGACCCGGACGGCCACCGGCTACCGCGAGCTTGCCGTCCGGCAGGAACGCGAGGCCGTAAGCGCGCTCGGCGCGTGTATAGATGCGCTTCACCAGTTTGCCCTCGGCGATGTCCCACACGGTCAGTTCGTGGTGACCGCCGACGACGAGGAACTTGTTATCGGGGGTGAAGGCGACCGCGTTCACGATGATCGCGAACGGGTACGCCTTCGGCGGCGCCGGCGGCTTCCATCGCACACGCAGTTCCTTCACCAAATCGGCCTTCGCGTCGAGGCCCGCGTCGAGCTTCGCACCCTCTTTGATCCACTGGCTGACGATCGCGGCCTTATCTTTGGGAACCGCTTCGCCCTTGTCGCGTGGCGGCATCCGGCGATTTTCGGTCGTGACGATGAGCGCGTGGAACTCGCTCGCCTCGGGCTTACCGGCCACCAGCGGGTCGCCGTTCACGCCGCCGAGGCGGATCTTTTCGTAAGAGGTCATGTCGTACTTGCCGGACTTCTTCCGCGTGTCGTGGCACGCGAAGCAGTTCTCTTTCAGAATGGGCGCCACGTCGTTGATGAAGCTGACCGGCTTCGCAGGCTGCGCCGAAGCCATTTGCGGGTTCGCGAACAACAGCGAGTAAGTCGCAACGATGGCAGCGGCCGCGCACGGCACGCTCGACCAGAACCGGCAGCGCATCATGGGGAAGTTCTCTCGTAAATGTGATGGCGAGGCGGGATGACAGAAAGTGTACCGGAAGGGCGGAGGGTGAGCAACCGTCGAACGGAAGGAGTTCGCGCTTGACTTGCGTCGCGATCAGAGCGACGATTGCATTACTTCCCACCAGAACGCCGGTTGCGCGGTCCCGCACACCGGCTCGCGAATACACTCCCCAATAAGGACCGCTACGCTATGCCGGTTCTCTCCAAGCTGCTCGCGGTTGTCACAATTCTGACTCTTCCCGTTTGCGCGCTCGCACAGCAACCTCTCCACACACGCATCGATAAGCACATCGCGAGTGGCGTTCCCGACTACAAAAAGAAAGCCGCGCCAGTTGCGAACGACGAAGAGTTCCTGCGCCGCGTGTACCTCGACCTTATCGGCACCACGCCCACGGTCGCGGAACTGAACGAGTTCCTCGCCGATTCCGCGAAGGATAGTCGCGCGAAACTGATTGATAAACTCCTCGCCTCACCGGGTTACGCCCGGCGGATGGCGTGGCACTTCGACGTGATGCTGATGGAACGCCGTGCCGACGCGAAGGTTCCGCGTGCCGCATGGGAAGCATACCTGCAAACCGTGTTCGCCGAGAACAAGCCATACGATGCGTTTGTGCGTGAACTGCTCTCCAGCGATGGCAGCGACGCGAAGACCCGCCCAGCCGCGAAGTTCCTACTCGATCGTGACCTCGAACCGCACCTCGTCACGAAGGACATTGGGCGTGTGTTCCTCGGTCGCAACATGCAGTGCGCGCAGTGCCACGACCATCCGACCGTCGAGGGCTACAAGCAAGCGGACTATTACGGCATTCAAGCGTACCTGAACCGCTCATTCATGTTCCCCAACGCCCAGTTGCCGGCCGCGGTGATCGCGGAGAAGGCCGAGGGCGACGTGAACTTCATGAGTGTGTTCGACAAGAACAAGAAGCAGAACACCACCGCACCAAAGATGCCCGGTGGCAAGGTGGTCGAAGAGCCCAAAGCAGAGAAGGGCAAAGAGTACAAGGTCGCGCCCGCTCCGAACGTGAAATCGGTACCCACCTACAGCCGGCGCGCGTTGCTCGCGGACGCGGTCACTAGTGCCGACAATCCGGCGTTTGCACGCAACATTGTGAATCGCGTGTGGGCGCTGATGAACGGTCGCGGGATCGTTCACCCGGTCGATTGGGACCACGAGAAGAACCCGCCGTCACACCCCGAGTTGCTCAACGAATTGACCACCGAGTTCGTGAAGCAGAAGTACGATTTGAAGTGGTTGGTCCGCGAGATCGCTCTCTCAGACACCTACCAGCGTTCCAGTGAATTGCCGGTCGGACTCGACGACGCGAGCGCGGATCGCTATCTGGTCGCGGTGTTGAAACCGCTGACACCGGAACAATTCGCTTACGCGCTGATGCAGGCCACCGGCCACACGGACGCCGAACGCACCGCGATCGGCGCAAAGGGTACCGAGGCACAACTCGATGCGAGGCTCGCGCCGCGGCTGGGGCCGTTCCGCGGCATCCTGGGCGGGAAGGCCGGTGACGCGGGCGAGAACTTCTCCGCGACACTCGACCAGACGCTGTTCCTGAAGTACGGTGCCGCGGTTCGCGGAATGGTGCCGCCGCGAACGGGCAACCTGACCGACCGGTTAAGCAAGATCACGAACCCGGACGCGGTCGCGGACGAACTGTTCGCCGCAGTGCTGGCGCGCCGGCCGACCGCCGACGAACGCAAAGACGTGGCCGACGCGATCAAAAGCGCGAAGGACAAACAGACGACGATCAACGAACTGGTGTGGGCGCTCGTTGCGTCCGCGGAGTTTAGGTTCAACCATTAAGGAAGCAACCCCTCCCCGATCCCTCCCCTAAGAAGGAGGGGCTTCAAACCGAAGACAAGGCGCGTCTGCCTTTTGTCTTGCTCCCCCTCCCTTCTTAGGGGAGGGGGTTGGGGGGAGAGGTTCTTCAGGAGTTCTCCCATGCTGCCCTGCAACTACGCCTGCAACACAGCCTCCCACTTCTCGCGCCGCGCGTTCCTCGGCTCCACAGCCGCGCTCGGTCTCGGCGGGTTCGCCAACCCCGCGTCCGCCGCGGAACTCAAGAAGTCGCAAAAGCGTGTGATGGTGATTTTCCTGTCGGGCGGCGTGAGCCAACTCGAAACGTGGGATCCGAAGCCCAACACCGACACTGGCGGGCCGTTCAAGGCGATTCAGACGTCCGTGACCGGCACGCGCATCTCAGAACTGCTGCCGCACACCGCGAAGCAGGCGCACCGGCTCGCGATTGTGCGCAGCCTCAACTCGATCTCCGACGACCACGGCGTCGGCGAGAAGATCATGTTGACCGGGCGCAAGATGGAACCCGGGATCAACTACCCGCACATCGGCGCGGTGTCGGCCAAACTGCTCGGCTCGAACGAGTCCGCGCTCCCGGGCCACATCCAGATTCTGCCCAAAGGCGGCAGTGGCTTTAACAGCAGCGACGCCACGTTCCTTGGGCCGAAGTTCGCCTCGGTGTCGCTCGGCGATGGCAAGCCGCCCGCGGATATCTTCCGCCCGAAAGACCTCGCGGCCGATACCGACGCGGAACGCGAAGCGTTTCGCCAGAAGCTTAACGACCGGTTCGCGAAGTCCCGCAAGTCGGCCGCCACGGAAGCATACACCGAGAGCTACACTCAGGCCGAACGAGTCGTGAAGCAGGCCGAGGTGTTCGACGTGGAGAAGGAGAACCCGAAACTCGCGGACCGCTACGGCCGCCACGACTTCGGCCGCCACTTGCTGCTCGCTCGCCGACTGCTCGAAGCCGGCGTGACCTATGTGAAAGTGTCGCACTCGAACTACGACACGCACCACGAGAACTTCGATTTCCACATCGAGCAACTCGGCGAGTTCGACCGGCCGTTCGCGGCGCTGCTCGACGATCTCGCGGATCGCGGAATGCTGGAAAGCACGCTTGTCGTGGTCATGAGCGAGATGGGCCGCACGCCGCGCATCAACGACCGCTACGGTCGCGACCACTGGTCGAAGGCGTGGAGCGTATGCATGGCCGGTGCTGGGATCAAGGGCGGCGTGGTGGTCGGCAAGACGAACGCGACCGGCACCGCCGTAACCGATCGCGAAGTGTACAGCGGCCACCTGTTCCACACCTACCTGCGTGCTGTCGGCCTCGACTCGACGAAGAACTTCTACCCCAACGAGCGCCCGGTGCCCGTGGCTGACCCCAAGACGGCGGCGATCGAGGAAGCATTGGCGTAGGGATTCCATCCAACCACCCCGGTTAGCCGCGACCCGTAGTCCGCGGAGGGGAGCGCGCCACCTTATCCAGTCTCAATCGCCAAAGCGCGCACAGGTGGCGCGCTCCCCTCCGCGGACTACGGGTCGCGGCTAAACAACCTCCGACCCATACCACCATGTCGATCCCACCACCACGCGCGATCCTTGACCCCACCGCCGCGCGCGTCGAGCGCGAACTGAAACATGCGAAGCCGCTCGTCGGCTGCCGCTTCGACCCGTCCGGGCGGTTCCTCTTCGCCTCCGCCGAAGACGACACCGTTCAACGCTTCGACCTGCTCACGGGCGCGAAAACCGCGCTCGCGGGGCACGAAAGTTGGACACGCGGAATGGCGTTTGTCGCGCCATCGCCCGTTGCCCCGGCCGACTTCGACGCGTGGCCGAAGCAGCAAGCCGCATTGCAAACCGCCGGCGGGTTCGGTGTGGTCGGGGTGCCCACGCCGAAGGCTCCACCGTTCCTGCTCGTTTCCGCCGACTACCACGGCAAACTGATCTGGTGGCAGGGCGAAGCCGACACGCCGAAGCCCATCAAGATAGTTCAGGCGCACGACGGCTGGGCGCGATCAGTCGCGGTCAGCCCCGACGGACTCACCATCGCGAGTTGCGGCAACGACAACGCCGTAAAGTTGTGGAAGGCCGCCGACGGCACCGCGATCCGCACGCTCGACGGTCACGCGTCACACGTCTATAACGTCGCGTTCCACCCAAACGGCACGCGGCTCGTGTCCTGCGACCTCAAGGGGGTCGTGAAGGACTGGAATCTCAAGACGGGAAAAGTCGAGCGCGAGATCGACGCGAAGGTGCTCGCCAAATACGATCCCGGTTTCATGGCCGACATCGGCGGTGCGCGGGGAATCGCGTTCAAGTCCGACGGCTCCGCGTTCGCGCTGTCCGGCATCACGAACGTGAGTAACGCGTTCGCGGGCGTGGGTAACCCAGTCGTGGTGCTGATCGACTGGGCCGAAGGCAAAGCGAAACTGCTCAAACCGAAGGAAGCGTTCCAGGGGACCGCGTGGGGCGTGTGTTTTCACCCGTCGGGGGCGATCATCGCGGGCGGCGGCGGTGGTCAGGGTCGCGTGTGGTTCTGGAAGAACGACGAACCGGTCGGCATTCACACGGTCAACGTCCCGGCGAACTGTCGCGACTTCGCCATCAGCCCCACAGGGGAACGCTGCGCAGTCGCAGGCTCCAACGGCACCGCTTATGTGTACAACTTCAGCGGCGCCGGGCCGGTTCCCGTCGTGCCGCCGAAGAAGAAGTAGTTCCCTGATTCGTTTAGCGTCGGCCCCGGCGGGGCCGCGCGTTTAAAAATAGAATGCGTGGCCCCCCCGGGGCCCACGCTAAAACACATTAACAATAAACCCAAAGGGC
>SXID01000079.1 GCA_005772955.1 Planctomycetia bacterium | reverse complement strand
GAGAGATTAAAGGTCTTCGACGGCATCCCATACCCATACGATCAAAAGAAGAGAATGGTTGTCCCAGAGGCTCTCAAAGTTCTCAGACTCAAAGCTCACAGAGACTCAACTGTGCTCGGAGAACTTGCTTCACCACGTCACCAGCTTTCACGCCTTTCTTCACCAGATCGGGCGTGACCGCGACGAGGATCGACGCGTTCCCCTCGCCCTCGCTCCAGCCGAACACCACAAACGCGGACCCGCACTTCTGCTTCACGCGGTCGATCTGTGTGCGCACGGTGTCGTTGCTCGCGCCGTCCGGCAACTTCGCGACCACGATCTTCGCACCACCCACGTCCGGCGCGCTCGCGATTAGCTCGTCCACCACAGACGCAAGTGCCGCACCCACTGCCTTCTTCAGTTGCGACTGAAGCACCTTCACCTGATCCTGCAGCGCGCCGACGCGTGTGGGCAGTTCGTCTGGGCGGCACTGGAAGCCGGCGGCGAGTTCGTCCACGATCGCGCTGCGGGTCTGAACGTCCTCGTAAGCCGGTTTGCCGGTCACCGCGGTGATGCGCCTGATGCCCTTCGCGACTCCTTCCTGCGCCACAATCTTGAAGTACCCGAGGAGACCGGTTCGCGGCAGGTGCGTGCCGCCGCAGAACTCTACGGACATATCCGCAGTCACCTTGGCCGGCGATTCCGCGCCGATCATCACGACACGAACCGGGTCCGGGTACTTCTCACCGAACACCGCACGCACTCCGGGCAGTTCCTTCGCCTTCGCGAGCGGCATCTCGACCGCCGCGACCGGCTGGTTCGTGATGACCTGCCGGTTCACCCGGCGCTCGATCTCGCGCAACTCTTCCGGCGTTACCGGCTTGTCGTGGGCGAAGTCGAATCGCGTCTTCGCCTCGTCCACGAGCGAACCCTTCTGTTCGACGTGGTGGCCCAGAACCTCGCGCAGCGCGAGGTTCAGGAGGTGCGCCGCGGTGTGGTTTCGCATGATGTCGATGCGGCGAATCGTGCCCTGCTGGAGCGAAACGCGGTCGCCCACCTTCAGTTCACCTTCGAGCAGCGAACCGACGTGCAGCACGGTTTCGCCGAGCCGCTGTGTGTCCTCGACCTCGAACTCGACGCCGTTTGTGTTCGGGAGATCAATAGTTCCGCTGTCGCCAACCTGCCCGCCCTGTTCGGCGTAGAAGTTCGTGCGGTCGAGTAGAATCGCCGCGGTGTCGCCGGCCTTCAGCGTGCCGGTGCGCACGACCTCATTGTCCTTCACCCAGCCGAGAACCGTTGCGTCGATGAGGTCGGACTGGTACTTCGGCGAATCGTCGGTGGCTGGCAGATCGCCCTTCACCGCGGTCACGACGAACTTCTTCCCGCCAGCACGCGCGCCTTCCTGGGCCTTTGTCATCGCCTCCTCGAAGCCCTTCACATCGACGGTTAGTCTCTGCTCCTGAGCCATCTGCTGCGTGATGTCGATGATGACGCCGTAGGTGTCGTGGAGTTTGAATGCCTCGTCGCCGCTTACCTGCGTGCGCCCGGTCTTCTTCATCTCCGTCGCGATGCGCGCGAACAGCGTGATGCCGCGTTTCAGTGTGCGGAGGAACGCTTGCTCTTCATCGCGAATCTGGTCGATGACCCTGTGCGGGTTCTTCTTCAACTCCGGGAACGCGGTGCCCATCAACTCGACCACTGTGGGCACGAGCTTGTACAGGAACGGCTCGCTTGTGCCGAGTACCTGATAGCCGTAGCGTTCGGCGCGTCGGAGGATGCGCTTGAGAACGTAGTCGCGACCGACGTTGCCGATAACCGCGCCGTCCGTCAGCGCGAACGTGAGCGTGCGGATGTGGTCCGCGATCACGCGGTACGCGGTGTCCTTCAGGTCTTCGAGCACGCCGCCATAAGGCTGCGCGCCGGTTACCTTCTGGATCGCCGCGAAGATCGGCATGAACACGTCGGTGTCGTAGTTGCTGTTCTTCCCCTGAATCACCTTCGTGATACGCTCGAAACCCATGCCAGTGTCGACGTGCTGCGCCGGCAGCGGCGTGAGGCTTTGGTCTTCGTTGCGGTTGAACTGGATGAAGACGAGGTTCCAGATTTCGATGACCTTATCCGTGCCGCCGTTCACAAGCGGACCGCCACTCTTATCAACCGTGTGGTCGTAATGGATTTCGGTACACGGCCCGCACGGACCGGTGTTCCCCATCTCCCAGAAGTTGTCCTTCTTGTTACCCAGGTGAATGTGCGACTCCGGTACGCCGACCGCTCTCCAGAAGCCCGCGGCCTCTTCATCCTTCGGAATGTTCGCGCCTGGGTCACCCTCGAAGACGGTGACGTGCAGTCGCGTCGCGTCCAGCTTCCACACTTCTGTGAGCAACTCCCACGCCCACGCGATCGCGTCCTTCTTGCAGTAATCGCCGAAGCTCCAGTTCCCGAGCATCTCGAAGAACGTGTGGTGGTACGTGTCCCGCCCCACGTCGTCGAGGTCGTTGTGTTTGCCGCCGGCGCGGATGCACTTCTGGGTGTTCGCGACCCGTACCACCGCGGGCTTTTCGGTGCCCAGGAAGTACGGCTTGAACTGGTTCATCCCCGCGTTGGCGAACAACAGCGTCGGGTCGCCCAGCGGCACCACCGGGCTGGACGCGATGTTCGTGTGCCCGTGCTTCTTGCAAAAGAAGTCGATGAACTGCTGGCGGATCTCACTGGAACTCAACATGAATGCTCACTGTTTAACGTCGGCCCGTCTCCCGCGCGGCGCGGGAAGGTGAAGGGCTATGCCCTGAAAAGACACGAACTCATCGCGAAAGTTCAAGGGGCGAAGAAACCTACCCCCAACCCCTTCCCTGAATGGAAGGGGAGCAAAGCATTGATTTGCTGAGCCGCTCGCGGCTTCGCGGGTCGCGCCGCCAGAACGCTCGCGAAGCCGAGAGCGGCTCTTCCTCCCCTTCCCTTCAGGGAGGGGGTAGGTTTCTTCGCCTGGCCAATTATGAGAATAAAAGGAGTTGTGATAAATTTATGAGTAAGGTAGGGTGAGGTTGTCGGAATCACGTCAATCGCAGAGGGCGTTCGCCCGAGAAGAGGTTTCCGATGAGCATCGAGCACCGAGCGATTTCGACCGTGCGAGAAGGGTTACCCTTCGCCAGCCCGCCGCGTGTGTTGGTTGTCGCTGACGACGAGAACGCCGGCGAAGCGCTCGCGCTCGCCGAGGCGCTCGACGCATTCGGTGCCGAAACGGAGGTGCGGTTGAGCGAGGACACAACTGCGGACTAGTACGGCGAACCCGACGCCGTCATCGTGACCAGTGGCGCGAGTGACGTGCGGATGCACGACTACGCCGCGGGTCGGATTCACCCGATTCTCGTTGGCCTGACCGACGCGAAGGGACGTGGGGAACAGGGGTACACCGATTTGGGGTTCGATCTGGTTGTGAATCGGCCGGTAAGTGCTGCGGGGCTGATGAAGCAATTGGGGGATTGCCTCTCCCGACTCTAGAGCCGTTGCCGACCTCGCCCACCGACAGGTGGGCGAGGGGCTACATCGGGGGACAGTGGTAGATCACTGCGAAAATCAGAAGGCTCGCCGCCAGCCCCGCGTACACCACCACCCACACATCCAACTTGTCGTCTTCGTTCGTATTCGTCATGGGGCGCAGTTTGCGCCGAGCAATCGCACCGGGTCAAGACCGACGGGGCACTGCGAAAGAAAACACCTGTCGGCGCGGGGGAGCGTGTCCCGCACCTACAGCGTTTCGGTGTCACCGGTCGCCGGGGTAAGGCTGGTTGCCGCGAACGCTGAACCACAAGATGCGGTTCAGCGTGTCCTCGTCGGCCTTGTCTTCCTCCTCGAAGTCCAGTGCCAGCGACTTCAGCGCATACTCTTTCGCTTTCCCTTCGAGCTTCGCGACCGGCTTGTTCATCTCGTCCAGCGCGATCTTGTTCTTCACCGACGCGTACGGCGTGAGGTCCGCTTTGTCGGTGAAGCAGCCGCGCATCGGGGTCGCGCTCAGGTCGAGTTGCGTCATCGGCGGCAGCCCCAGAATCAGCTCGATCGTCTTCACCATTCCGGTCTGGTTGTAACAGGTGGAATCGACCGCTTTGCGCTTCGTATACGGCGAAATCACCATGCCCACGGTGCGGTGCCCGTCCACGTGGTCGAAGCCGTTCTGCGGGTCGTCCTCGGTTACGACGATGCACGTCTTCGCCCAGAACTTGCTTTTCGACATCGCCTCGACCACCATGCCGAGCGCGAGGTCGTTGTCCGCGACCATCGCGCGCGGCGTGGGCGAATCCGGGCGCGTGCCGTTGGTGTGATCCGCCGGCAGGAACAGGTACGTCAAGTTCGGGAACTCGCCTTTCTTCTCGTACTCCTTCAGTTCGTCGATGAACATCTTCGCGCGGTACACGTCCGGCGTGGTGAGCGGGAAGCCGGGGAAGTTCGGGTGGCTGTACTTGTCGAGCGACCGCATGTTCGGCGTCGCGGTGACCGTCACCTTCTTCGTGCCGTTCTTGTAGTCCGCGTAGAGGTCGGCCCACTTCGCGCCCTTCGGCTCGTACGCGGTCTTCACGAACTCGCCGTAGTTGCGGAACGTCTTCTTCTTCGACAGCGCGTTGTCCCACAGGAACCCCGAAGTCGGGAACGCGAGCGGGTCGCTGCCCTCGTAGGGGTAACTTCGCGTGAACTGCCCGAACTGCTTTTCGAGGTAGTCGGTCGCGTAGGCCGCGTTCACCCACGAGTGGCCGTCGGCGCTCAGCACGCCGGAGCAGTAGAAGTTGTCGAGCAGCACGAACTCGCGCGCGAGCTTGTGGTGATTCGGTGTGACTTCCTCGCCAAAGATGCACAGGTTCGCGTCGCCGTTGCCTTCCTTCATGTCGCCGAACACCTGATCGTAGGTGCGATTCTCCTTGATGACGTAGATGACGTGCTCGAACACGCTCGGCTCGCCATGACGCTCCGGGACCGGGACCGGTTTCGCGCCGGGGCGCGGCTTCTCCATGCCCGCGATCGAGTACCCGAGCCGGTTGTTCGCGTTCACGGTCTCAGTGTACTTCTTCAGCGCGGCCGCGTCGGGGATGGCGATGAGCGACACCGAGCCGAGGTGGTCGTGCGAGTTACGCCCCTGCTTCTGCGCCGCAGCCGGGTCGTCTTCTTTGCCGTCCGGCTTCTTCGCATTCGGATCGACCTTGCGCGGTTGAAGCGCGCCGTGGCCCTTCACGTTCGCGACGAAGAGTTGCTTGCCGTCGGCCGAGAGGCGAACCGCACCGGGATACCAGCCTGTTGGGATCAGCCCCTCGACCTGGCTCGGGCGCGGGAACCCCTTGGTTGGTGGCCCGCCCACGTCCGATCCCAGGAGGACCACCGCGACGCAGTTCCCGGTGCCATTCGCGACGTACAGCGTGAGGCCGTCGGCGCTGAGCGCGACCGCGTTCGAGCCGGTGCCGAACGGCAGCTTCGCTTCCGGTTTGCAGTCGATGGTTTCCACTACCTTGTCCGTCGCGGTGTCGATCACGCTAACGGTGTCGCCGTTCGCGTTCGCGACGTAGAGGAACTTCCCGTCCTTGCTCGCAACGATGCCCGATGGGTGCCCGCCGACGGTGATGCTCTTCGTCTGCTTCCAGGCGCCATCGGCCTTCTCGACGACCGAAACACTGCCGTGATTCGCGACGCTCGTTCGTGGGTCGATCTTGGTCGGCGTGCCGGACGACTTGCTCATCGGGTCGTCTTTGCCCGGGTGATCGCCGCCCCAGTTGGTGACGTAAACCTTCTCTTTCACGACGACCGGCAGGTAAGGCGCGACGCCGACCGGGACGCGCGCTTCCACTTCGCCACCGTCGAGTTTCATCAGTTGAAGTTCGTTGCCGCGGTTCGCACACACCCACACCCGCGAATCGCCTTGAAGCGCCATCCCGGTCGGGTACGCGGCCCCGCCAACCGCGGGTGCTTTCAAGGTGAGCGCGCCGTCCCAGGCGTACTTGCCGTCCGCGTTCCGCTGCGCGATGCGGACCGCGCCTTGCGAATCGGTGGCGAACACGCGGTCACTCACCGCGACCAACCCGACCGCGCTGAACGCACCGGCCAGGCCCTTCGCGGGCAGCGCGAGCGTCTGCGTCACCTTGCCCGTGGCCGGGTCGATGAACACGAGGTCTTTCATGTTCTTGATGACCAGCCGTTTGCCGCCTTCGATCACGAGCAGATCGACCGGTCGCCCGGGGAACGTGACCTGCGTGCCCGCGGGCTGAAGAATCTGGTTGGTCGGGACGACGATGCGCCCATCCGGTTGTAGCCCGACCTTGAGCTTGTCGCGCGCGTCGTCGGCCCCGCCCGACGGGATGACGAGCGCCGCGAGGAGCAACAATGCGACAACGATCACGACGCGATACGGCATGACTTGGGTTCTCCGGGAGAGGCGTTGGGGCGGGCACATCACTCATCCACCACGTGCGGCCAGGGTGAGTCGAAGCCCACCGTGCGGTATCGCACTAACTGCCTCGTGTAGAGCGAGTTCCGCGGGTATTCGTCGCGGAGCTTCTGCATCACCTTTATTGCGTCGTCGCGCGTGCCACGCCGGAAGTGGACTTCCGCGAGCGCCTCGCGGTACTGTGGCGAAACAGGGTCGAACGCCACGGCCGCTTTCGCGTAAGACAGAGCCTTGTCGAGTTCGCGCCGCCCGTGTGCCGCGAGCAGCGCCAGCGCATGCCGTGCGGTCGCGCTTTGCGGGTAGTCCGCGAGCATCTTCTGGTACGCGCCCCACGCGAGCGCGAACATCTCGTCCGCTTCCTTCTTGCGCCCCAACTTGTCGAGTTCGGGCACCATGCCATTGACCAGATCGAGGTGCCCAGGCGTGACCGCGAGTACCTCTCTCGCAAGTGTCAGCGCGTCATCGATATTTCCCGCGGCGAGGCGCGCCCGCGCGCGGTGTGCGAGCAGTTCGTTGGGCACATTCAGGTACGCGGAGGGGTCCACGAAGTATACGCCCACGTGCCGCAGAATGACGAGCAGCGACCGCTGGGCACACGCCTCGGCGGTCGCGAAATCGCCGACCAGCACGGACCCGCGGGCACACTGATTCATCACGTTGCCGAAGTAGTGATCGCGGCTCCAACACGCTTTCAGAATGAACGCGATCTCACGCTTGATCGCTTTCCCCTCACCGCGACGAACGAGGTCATCGAGGAACCGCCCGCGAACGCGTTCGTTGCCCAGACTGACCCAGTGCGATAACGCGATGCGGCGCTGGCCTTCCTTCGCGTCGCCGATTGTCGCGAGCGCCTGACCGCTCAGGAAGAGCGGCAGCGGTTGGTCGGGGTGGAGTTTCCAGCCGGTCTCGAACACGGTCACGGCCTCGCGGAACCTGCCGTTGTCGGCCAGGAACTCGCCCCACTCGATCCACACGCGGGCCGGGTCCGGGGAACCGTACACCCACGACCGTGCGCCGTCGGCACCGGCCGCGTCGTTCGTTGTGGCGGTCAGTTCGGCGGCCACTTTGAACGCACTCTCGGCGTCGTCGGCACGGTTCGCGGTTCGGCACACGATCGCGAGCGCGAGATAACGCCGCGCCTTGAGCAACCGGACCGAACCGCCGGACGTGAGCGTGCCGATGTTCGGCAGTTCCCCGGCCGACTCGCGCATCGCTGCAATCGCCTGGTCAACCGCCGCGCGCCCTGCCGTGCCCGCGAGGATGTCGCGCGTGCGAATCATCGTCGGCCCGGCACGGTCGCCCGGGATCTTCTTCGCGCGGAGTACGACGAACAGCGCTTCGGCCGCGAGCGCGTCGTTCGGGAACAGCAACTCGAACGGCGATTCACCGGTCGGCCCAACGGCCCGGCCTTCCGTTTCGGGCGGGACGAACAGCGCCGCGTGTTCGCACGCGAGGTCACGCAGCCCCGACCGGAGTTCGGTGCGCACGAGCGCGCGTGCCGACACATCGAAGGAGGGGCGACGCCCCTGCCCGGGTAGCCCGCGTGCGACCTCCTCGAACAGTTGCACCGCGTCATCCCGGCGACCAGCCATCATCAGCACGCGGGCGCGTCGCAGGTCGAACTCCAGTCGCTCAGATGGAGGCACGGGCACCGCTTCCTTGTCCTTGCCGCCGATCAATTCGAGAGCTTCCTTGTACCGCATTCGCGAAATGAGGACTTCGGATAGCAGCGCGAGGTTCTTCTTCTTGCGAAGCAGCAGGTCGGTTGCGTCGTTGGCCTTGTGGTTGGCGAATAACGCAACCGCTGCGTCCATGATGTCGGTCTGCGACTCGAACCCGTTCACGTCGTCGCGGATCTTCTGAGCGGCCTCATCGAACTTTTCTTTGCGACCGGAGAGCCGGAGGAGCGACAGTCGCACCGCGTCCGGGTGGTTGAGTTCGCGCCCTGACGCGAGGTCCGCGAGGGCGTCCCAGTCGCCCTCGTCCTCGAGCAGCAGTTCCTTGTAAGGAACCTGGTCCGGCATCAGCGGCAGATCGGCGGAAACGTCGCGTGCTTTCCGCCACTCGCCCGCGGCGCGGTAGAGACACGTGAGGACGAGTTTCGTGTCGGCCGGTCGGCGCCCGGACCTGAGCGCAGATTCCGCGCGAGCGAGGGCCGCGGGCAGGGAACCGCGGATCGCGTGGAACGCGGCGAAGTCGGCAGCGCCTTCGGGCGTGGTGCCGACCGCGTGCAGGTCGATCAGGTCGGCGGCCTCGTCCGTCTTGCCGGCAAATAGTTTCAGCGGCACTTCGCGTCGCAGGAGCTTTGTGACGTGAGTCGCGAGTTTGGTTCGCGCTTCGGGCGGCAGGTTCTTCCCGAGGATCGCGCGAACGATCTTCACGCCCAGCGGGCCGAGCGCAAGGAGTTCGACGATCGCCTCTTCTCGCACCGCGTCGCAACGCTCCGGGCGCGTGTCCCCGGCTTGAAACTTGCGAACGAGTTTGAGAATCGCAGGCGGCGTGTCGTGTCGGACGCCCCAGCCGAACCTGTCGAGCAGTTCGCGGGCGCGGCGGGCCGATTCCAGGTCTTCGCTACGTGCGGCGTGTTCGAGTGCCGGGATTGCGTCGTCGCCTCGCATCCACAGGTCGCGCTGTGCCTGTTCGCGCACGTGGAAAACCGGGTGGCCGAGGTTCGCAACCAACTCTTCGACTGTCGGCGTGGGCGGGTCGGGCGGAAGTGCGTGTGCCGGGCACGCGAGCAGCGCGAACACCAGCACAGCGGGAACCCACCTCATCGACGCCCCCTCCTGCTGTCTTCCAAAGTAGTAGGCACATGGAGTGTGCCTACTACTTTGGAAGACCCGGTTCATGGTAGCCGCACGGAGTGTGCGCGATCAAGCGGGCGTGACAAAAGCAGCAATGGCACACGGAGTGCGCCTACTACTTCGCGATCGTTCTGGCTGACGCAGGCGGTTCGACTTTACTTTCCCGTGACGCGGGTGGACTGTTCTTCCTTCAGTGGGTTCCGAAAGTGCGCGGCCTTCACCTCGGCCTTGAACCGGGCGTCGCCGGCCTGAGCCGCGTCCACTTCGACCGTGAACGTGAGCGTCTGACCGGGCTGTAACTCCTCGATTGTCGGGAACGTGACGCGCCCGGTGGCGCTGTCGATGCGGCCTTCGGCGGCGCCGGTGCCGCGGAACGGCTTCAGTTCTGGCGGGGCGAACGCGGTCACGTCGATGTTTCGCGCCGAAACCGTGCCCTGGTTCTTCACGCGAATCTGGTAGCGAACGCGTTTACCTACTTCCACGAGTCCGGGCGGCGTGGCGAGTTCGAGCGACAGCACCGGCGTGCCTATCACCGCCACCGCTGTTTCCGCGCGGCCCTCGACCGGCGTACCCACCGGCTTGCCGTTGCTGATCGCGTCGGCGAGGACCGACACGGTCACGCCCGCTTGCGATGCGATCTTGATCGCGTCGCCTTCCAACTTGAATAACTTCTGTGCACCCGAGGCGAGGTCCGCGAGTTTCCACTCGACCGAACCCGGGCCGACGGTGCCGCCATCCGCAGCGGTGATCTTCACTTCGGGCGGGAGCGTGGCCCGCACCACGACGTTCGACACCGGCACGTCGCCGCGATTCGCGACAGTGAGCGACCACGTCATCTGTTGGTTGAGATACGCGAGTTTCGGACCGGTGATCGCGACCGCGAGTTCGGTCCGACGCACTTCCACCACGAGCGGTTCCGCTGCGGCCGAGAGGTTCCCATCCCCCGTCGCAGCCGCGCGGATGCCGTAGCGCCCGGTGGCCTTCGCCACAAGTGGAAGGTTGAGTGTCTTCGTCTGACCGGGCGCAAGCGTGCCAACCGCGAGTTCGACCGGGCTGCGGCCGTTCGCGGAGCTTAGCCCTTCGTCGAACCGCGCCCACACGGTCACGTTTTCCACCGGGGTCGCACCGCCGTTGGTGATCGAGATGCGTGCCGGGATGCGCTCGCTCGCGAGCGCGATCGGCGGCGATTCAAGCACAAGCTGGAGTTTCCCTTGCTCGACGCGTGTGGTCGCGGTGGTGCTGGCCTGCAAGCCGTCGGCGGTGACAGCCTCCGCACCGATGGTTACTTGGCCGACCTTTCCTGGCTTCACCTGAAGCAGGATCGGTTGCTTGCCCTTTCCGCTTACCGGCGGGATGTCGAAGATCAATCCGCCCTTTTCATCCTGTCGAACCGGTGGCGGCTCGCTGCGCGCGAGTGTCGCACCATCGGAGAGTGTGACCCGGACACGCGAATCCTTGCTGTCCACACCGGCCACATTGTCGAGAGACACGGTTACCGGGAACGTACCGATGATGCTTGTTACCGGCGGCGCGTTCACCTTGAGTTTCACTTCGGCGGTCGCCCACTCGACAGTGGTCTCACGCCGGCCGATAACGGTGCCGGGGCCGACGCCGTTTTCCGGCGGCTTCACAACCTCGATCGCGACTCGCGTCTTGCCGGCTTTCGGGTCGCGCTGGACGAGGCGCACGGTGGCTTCGCCGTTCGCGTCGGTGAACGCCTCGGCTTCCTTCCCGCCACTACCCGCGAGGGTTGCAACACTGTCGTCGCTGCCCTTCGGCACCAGCACCGCGGCCGGTCCATCGATCACGCGATACCGTACGCGGAAGTTGCTTCCCGCGTCCGCGCTGGTCGGGTTGATGCTGGTCGCGAGCGTGGTTTCGCCACCGATGCGCACGGTCGCGGATTCGGGGAACTTGAACCGCGAGTCGCCCCACATCACCTTCGTGACGACACGCCCATTGTCCCAGTTGAACACTTCCGGGGCGTACGCGGTCACCACCGTTTCGCCGGGGATGGCCGAGCTAATCACAATGAACGTCTGCCCCGGTTCGACCGCGACATCGTCCTTCGCGTCGTCGTTGCCACGCGTGATGGTCTTCGGAACGTAGGACGTGTGCGTGACCGCGTACTTGTTATCGACCTTGTACCCGCGGCCCGCGGTGAAGCCGCTCTCGTCGGCTTCGATTACGTTCCCCGGCCCTTCGATCATCCACTCGACGCGGCGATCGCGTCGCGGCGTGCCGTCCTTGTCGAGTACGGTGGCGACAAGAACGATTTGCGAGCCGAGCGGCGCGGTGGCGAGGCCACCGGGCTTCACGTCGAGTTTGTGCGACTTCGGATCGAAGTCGCGGAAGTAGCCGAAACCGCGGGGCTTCGCGTGCGTCTGCTGGACGGGTCCAGGCGGGAGCAGGTATGGGAAGTCACCGGGGTTGTGCGTGCACCCGCCGGCCCCTGTGACAGCGGCAAGAACAACGGCGACGAGGCGTGCGGACATCGGTGCGAAACCCTCCGCGCGAAAACTGTGGCGCGGGGATACACCGGGTTTGAACGAAGTGCAAGCCGGAGTGCGGGAGTTGTCCTCTCCCCGGTTAG
>SXID01000078.1 GCA_005772955.1 Planctomycetia bacterium | reverse complement strand
GGGCCGTGCTTCTCTCAAAAGGCACGGCCCCGCCGGGGCCTACGCTAAACACACTTCGAGATGCTCAGTTGTCGTTGAACTCACCCTTGCGCTTCGCGAGGTGCGCTTGCAACCGGGCGACGATGCTCGAGTGCATCTGACTTACGCGAGACTCGCTCAGGTTGAGCGTCGCCCCGATCTCCTTCATCGTCATCTCCTCATAGTAGTAGAGGATGACGATGAGGCGCTCGTTGCGGTTCAGACCGCGGGTGACAAGCTTCATCAAGTCGCGGTTCTGCAAGCGACCGGTTGGGTCTTCGGCTTTCTTGTCTTCAAGGATGTCGATCTCTCGAACGTCCTTGTAGCTGTCCGTCTCGTACCACTTCTTGTTCAGACTCACGAGGTTGACCGCGGTCGCCTCGCCCACATACGAGTCGAGCTGATCGAGCGGGATGCCGAGTTTCTCGGCGAGTTCTTCCGGCTTGGGCGGACGGCCGAGAGCAGCTTCGAGTTGTTTGCGCCCCGCTTCCATCTTGCTCGCTTTGCTGCGAACCAGACGGGGCACCCAGTCCATCGTTCGCAGTTCGTCGAGCATCGCCCCGCGAATACGCGGCACGCAATACGTCTCGAACTTCACGCCGCGGGTGAGGTCGAACGCTTCGATCGCGTCCAACAGCCCGAAGATGCCCGCGCTGATGAGGTCGTCGAGTTCGACGCCGTCTGGCAAGCGAGCCCAGATGCGTTCGGCGTTGTACTTCACGAGCAACAGATACCGTTCGACGAGCCGGTTTCGCAGCTCGACGGTCGGGCGCTCGCGGTACTCCAGCCAAACGGCCTGGATATCCGTCTCGGTATGGGTCACGATCTATCCTCCCTGATGAACGGCAAGTGATCGGTCGCGTGTCCCGCACACCGGCTCACAGCACGCCCGATAAGGCGCGAAGCGGTTCCGGCGTCCCCCTTCCACGGGCTTCTCGATCAGACAGCCGCGATCAGCTTTCCGGTTCGTTCGGCTTTGGCTCGCGATGGCTTCCCCTGCCGGTCGCGTGCTTGCTGTGCCGACTCTCCCGAAAACGCGGCCGTGAGATCGTCGCGATCGTCAACGGCTTGCCCATCCCCCGAAGCGCTGAGGCGGGTACACTCCAGCGCTTAAATGCACTATCGACCACGATCCGCCCGGCGGTGTAACGAAACCGCCGAATCCCGGAGACGATCTGAACTCCACGCCCAGCCCAGTCGATGAAACCGCCGGCGCCGGCACTCGCGGCAAGAGCCGGAATGCCATCGCGGTGGGAACACAACTCGCAACCCGTTCCCCAACGGGCAGCAGTCGCGGTGCGTGTGGAGTCAGTGGTGGGGGTATGCCCGCACGAAGGCCCGATGTGAAGGGGAAGATTTACAATTCGCCACACTCTTTCCAGGCCGACTCGCGGCGAACGTCCCTCGTCGGTAAGATGTGCAAGATGGGGTCAAGCGACATCTCCCCAACCCCCTCCCCTACTGCCTGAAGGGAGGGGGGCGTTTGAAGCCGCTCGTGGCTTCGCGAGTGGTTCGTCGCGAGACTCGCGCGAAGCCGCAAGCGGCTCTGTCTCCCATAGGGACAGGGGAGAAGTTCTTCTACTCGGAGGAAGTCATGAGCCAGATGTTCGGCTGGGCGCTCGGGGCGACGCTGGTCGCGGTCGGTGTGGGCGGTCCCTTCTGGTGGCTGACGCGGTCCGAACCAGAGAAGGGCCAACTGCCCGTTCTGGAGAACTCGCCCGACCCCAACGATCCGCCGAAGAAGACCGAGTTCGGCACCGGCAGCGCCGACGACAAGGACAAGGTCGCCGAGGTCAAGTTCGACGCCGAGCGGTCACTCAAATACCTCAAGCAACTCTGCGACATCGGGCCGCGCATCAGCGCCACCGAGGGCATGAAGAAACAGCAGGAACTGATTGAGGCGCACTTCAAGAAACTCGGCGCCACCGTCACACGACAAGAGTTCAAGGCGAAGCAGCGGAGCCAGAAGAACCAGACCGACTTCGTGAACCTCATCATCTCGTGGCACCCGGACAAAGCCAAGCGCGTCCTCCTTTGCACGCACTACGACACGCGGCCCATGGCCGATCAGGAGGCCAACCCCAAGAACTGGAACAAGCCGTTCGTGAGCGCCAACGACGGCACCAGCGGCGTCGCGTTCCTGATGGAACTCGGCAACCACATGAAAGATCTGAAGTGTGAGTACGGAGTGGACTTCATCCTCTTCGACGGCGAGGAGTTCGTGTTCGAAACGGACCGACTCGGCGGCAACGCGGACCGGTACTTCATCGGATCCGAGTACTTCGCCGACGACTACAAGAAGACGAAGGACAAGCGGAAGCACAAGTACGAAGCCGGCATCCTGTTCGACCTGTTCGGCGGGAAGGACGCGGCACTGAAGGTGGAACTGCACTCGTGGGATCTGGCCCGACCGCTCGTCGATCAGATCTGGGGCGTCGCGAAGGCGGTCGGCGCAAAGTCGTTCAAGTACGAACGCGGACACGAGGTGCAGGACGATCACCTCGCGCTTAACGCCGTTGGCATCCCAACAGTGGACGTGATCGACTTCGACTACCCACACTGGCACAAGTTGACCGACACCGCCGACAAGGTTTCCGGCGACCAGTTGGCCGAGGTGTCGAAGGTCATCACGACATGGCTCCAGAAGATCAAGTGAGCGAGTCCGCACCGGACGGGCCACCGACGGCAGCGCGGGTCGCCGCACGCCGCGCCGACATCGACGCAAAGCAGGAACTCATCGCCGGTTTGCTCGCGGAGATGGGGTGCGAAGCCGTCGTTCTCCTGATGCCGGCACACGTCACCTGGATTACCACGGGCATGAACGTGCGCGGACTGATTGCCGACTCCGAGCGGCCCGGCGTGTACACCAACGGCCGGCAGCGGTGGCTCCTCTGCTCCAACGTGGACACGCAGCGCCTCTTCGACGAGGAACTCGACCAACTCGGCTTCCAACTCAAGGAATGGACCTGGGACGGCGGGCGGTCCGAACTGCTTTACAACATCACCGCGGGTCGCAAGGTCGCGGCCGACCGGCCGTTCCCCAACGTGCCGATGGCGAACGACCGGTTACGCCCACTGTTGCGCGTCCTCAGCGGGTACGAACAAGAACTGTACCGCGCACTGGGCCTTGCAGTGGCGCACGCGGTGGAAGCGACCGCACGCACGATCCTTCGCGGCGACACCGAAGAAGAGATCGCGGGGCAACTCGGTCACCGGTTGCTACACCGCGGAACCGAACCGGCGGCCCTCAGTGTTGTGGCAGATGGTCGCGCGGCGAAGTTCCGCCGCGCCGGGTTCACGTCCACGCCGGTCACGCACACCTGCACCATTCAAGCGACCGGGCAGCGCGACGGATTGTTCGTCACCGCGGCGCGGACGGTGAGTTTCGGCTCGCCGCCGGATGAGTTCCGCACCGCGTTCGACCTCGCGCTGAAACTTGCCGCAATCTACCGTTCGTACACGGAGCCACTGGCCACAGTTGCACCGGTTGCCGAAGCGACCGGTATGATTCTCGCGGGCACGGCGTTCGAGTTCGACGTGCGACTCAGTCAACCGGGTTACGGCACCGGCCGGTTCGCGGCCGAGGAACTGCGCCGACTCGGGCAGGACGAACCGCTCGCCGCGGGTCAGGCGGTGGTGTGGCAACCGCGTGTCGGCCCGACCGCGTGCGTCGATACCGTGCTCGTCACCGCGACCGGCCACGAACCCGTCACGCCACCGACTGAGTGGCCGTTCAAGCGCGTCACCGTGCGAGGTGTCACGTGCGACATCCCGGATTTGCTTGTGGGCGTTTGACGGGCCGGAAATGTAAGCAACGGATTTGCTTGTCCGTTGCTTACGCTTCCGGCTCGTCAAGACGTGACACCTCGCCCGACAACACCTCCATCGGCACGGTGTTAGGCAACGCTGGTGTGCGACGTGGCAAAGTAATGTAAAAGGTAACAAGTAGAAGCGAAGACAGACGGGTTGCTCCTTCTGTCTTCGCTTTTTCTCTTCTCCATTACTTCGCGCTACTTGCTCTTCACCTCGAACTTGAACGTGTTCGGCCCGTCGGCGGTGACAGTGGCGGCGAGCGTGCTGTCCGCGTTGAAGCGGGCGGGAATGCGGTTTTCCTTCACCTCGCCGCCCATCGCGTCTTTGATGGTTTTGGTCCGATACGCGTTGACCTCCACCCGTCGTACGCCCACTTCGGCATCTCCCTCGAACTTGCCGTCCTTGACGATCAGGGTGTCGAACGCACCCGTCTGGACCGTCTTGAAGTAGACCGTCCCTTCGGTGAGCGGCTTGCCGTCCATCGTGACCGTCCCGCTGACCAGGACCGATTTCGGCTTTGACTCCGACTTGCCGCACCCGATCAGGGCGACCAATACCAGAAACAGGGCCGCGCTCGCGGCCCATCGTTGCGACTGGGTCATGTGAAACTCCGGCTGGCGGGTGAGAAAAGCGGCATGGAGCGTCCCGACATCGGACCGCCCCACGCCGGACCAAAACCGGTTAGTAGTTTGGGATCACGGTGCCGTCGTCGCGGGTGGCCAGTTGGGCGAGGACAGCCAACGGGGTGGCATCGGACAGGAACCGAACCGAACCGAACCGTCGGCGTAGACCACGTTCGCCCCACCCATGTGAGTCGAGTTCATCGGGATGTTGGCCCCCACGCAGTTCCCGGTAAGCCCGACACCCACGCCCGCGACATCGTTCGTCCACCCGGCGGTCGGGGTGAAGTTGATCGTGTAGCGGATGGTCATCATGTTGGGCTGACGGTTGTCGCCACCGCCGTTGTCGAAGTTCGGTGGGATACCAGGAGACTTCACACCCAGATACCAACCCCACGTCTGGCTCGCCCGCCACTCTTGCTTGACGCCAGCCGTGTCCCGAAGAAAATTGCTCTGCTCGCCGATGGCGATGGTGTTGCTGGTGCCGTCTGTGATTCCGACCAGGGTGAGTTGACCGTTGGGAATGAGCGTCCCGCCGCCGCTGATGGTGCCGCCGCACGGCAGCGTGTTGACGCGCGTCTCGGTGTAGCCGGGGATGAGACCGGGGACCGCGCCGGAAATGGCCACGTAGTTCACGAACGTCGATCCGGCCTGCCGCGGCGGGGGACTCTTGGCCAGCGGCGAGGAGGGGCAAAAGAACGTCTTGATCATGGCCCCGGTCGCGGCCGTGTTGTTGTTCCCGTTGAACGCACCCGACTGGCTCGAGAACTGCCACCTGTTGAAGAGGGCCGACTGTTCAATGTGCGGGAGGATATAAACCAGCCAACTGCTCCCCCACTCATTGCTGTTCCCGGCCCCGGCTCCCCCGAAGATCGCCTGATCGTTCGCACCGCCCGGCAGCAGTTTACTGTTGCTGTCGTGGTAGTTGTGGAGTCCCAGACCGAATTGTTTGAGGTTGTTCTGACACTGCATGCGGGAGGCGGCTTCGCGCACCTTCTGCACCGCGGGCAGGAGAAGTCCGATGAGGATGGCAATAATCGCGATCACGACCAACAACTCAATGAGGGTAAACGCCCGCCGCGAAGGGTTCTTCATCTGTACTCGCGAAAAGGGAGTGAGGGTGACCGGAAAGAAACACGACTGACTTTTCAGTTGCGGTCACTGTGGCGATGGACGTACTCGACGCCTGTTCTAATCGGACCTAAGTTCGGAAGAGATTGTTAGAACGGACATCGTGATGAGCACACTGGGCGTTCTCAAAATACGACGGAAGTCCGTTCCGCCAAGGAGATCCAGGAGAATCGCGACTGGGCGATGGGCGACTCCACGGGTGCGGCAAATCTTCTGGGATGTTCCGATTCCGCTACTGACGCCGACACCGACAATCGACCCAACCGCAAACGGAACCACCGCCCGGACAACTCACGATGCAGTAACCAGGGCTGCGACTGAGGCATATCTGTGCCAAAGAACAAATCACTTCGCGACATCCGCACCCGGCAGCACGAGGTCGTTGAACCGGTCCACGGGTTCCTTCGCGGTCCACGCGATGCCGCGCAGCAGCAGCACGCGGAACAACGGGTCATCGAACGTCCACGAGTAGTGCCCGGGGATCGACACGAACACGCGACCTTTCCCCTGCTCCACCGACCAGAACAGCGGTTGCGGTTTCGCGTCCTCGTTCGCCCAGCCGAGTACGCGGTCCTTCGGTAAGTCACCGGTGAGTTGCCAGTAGCTCTCGTCCACCAATTTTAGCTTGTCGAAGTTGCGCGCGATGGGGTGCTTCGCGTCCTTGAAGTCGAGTTCCACCGGACCGTGACGGAACTTCGCACCAGCGCCCCACGTCAAGCCGATGCGCTTCGCGAAGCCGGGCGAATCCTTCTGTCCATCGACCGCCCAGTGGATGTAAGTGAGACCGCCACCGCGTTCGAGGAATGAATCGACATCTGCGGCGCGACGCGCGTCCCAGTTACCGCGCTGGAAGAAGACCATCGCATCGGCTTTCTGGAACTCTTCCTTCGCGGGCCATTCCATCGCGGTCACGACTTCGATGTTGTCACTGGCCGCGAGCAGTTCACTCCACGCCTTGAGCCACGCGGGGTAATCGTGTTCGCCCTTGCCGTGATCCTTCGCGCCCGCGACCAGCACCACGCGAATGGCACGCGTCTTCGCGGGCGGGTTCGGCGCGCCGGCGAGCGCCGCGTTGACTTCTGCGAGCGTGCGAGGCTTCGGCCGCTTCTCGGTGCCGACGTAATCGTCCGGCATTCGCGGCCCCGGTGTCAGCAGGAACGTGAGTAGATCGCGTGTTTGCTCCGGCGTGAGTTTCTTCAGCAGGTCGTCCGGCATGACCGACACCGGCGACGCCTTGATGGAATCGACCTCGGTCTTATCGACGACGGTGGTGGTCCCGTTCGCGTCGCCGATGTGGAGTTTGTCGCCGACCGTGCGCACCACTCCCGCAATGATGCGATCGTCCTTCAGAACGACGACCGACGCGAGGTAATCCGGGTTGATGGCGAAACTCGGTTGCGTGATGTCGCGCATCACCGAGGTGTAGTCGCGGTGAATTAGGTTCGTGAGATCGGGGCCGATGGTGCCGCCCTGCGAATGCACGCTGTGGCACTTGAAGCACGCGGCTTCTTCGCTGAAGTACACCTTCCGCCCGCGTGCCCAACTCCCGCCGTCGAGTTCCTTCGGGAGCGTGATCGCAACCGGCTTGCCGATGTCGGCTTTCGTGTCGGCCCACGGTAGCAGCGCGCGGGAAAGTTGCAGCGGGCGTGGGCGGTTGTCCGCGTCGGTTTGAACCGTGACCCGCAGGTGGGCGTTCGGTTGCGTGACGGTCAGCACGATCTCGACGGGAACGGTCGCGCCGCGCGGCTGAACGGTGAACCCAGCGGTGGTGTGCGGGCTGTTCTGGTAAATGTGGAGCGGCTTCGCGGCCGAGGTGGTGACAACCGCGTGCTCCGACGAGTCGATCGCGACGGCCACTTTCTCCGGTGGCGGTTCGTGATCGAGTTTGGAACCGGGTTGCACCGCCGGGCGCAGCACATCGGTCAGGTTCAGTTGGGCATTGAGTGCGAGTGCGCCCGCACCCTGACTCGCTTCCCACAACGCGGCGTGGGGCGCGCTGCCCGCAGTCAGTCCGCGCGACACCGCAAGATCGAGCGACGGCAACCAACCGCTCCAAGTCGTCTTACCGTCCTTCGCTTTCCACGTCACTTCAACGCCGCTCAGGTCGAAGTCGAGGTCCATCGCCGCGTGCTGTTTCACCTCGCTCTTCGCCTCTTTCGTGGGTCGGCCCATGCCCGGGAGCGTGATCGCATAATGCACCGCGCCCTGAAGCGGGTCCGTCGCGAAGACGAGCGTTCGGCGATCCGGGGTCAGTTGCGCCGAATACACCGCTATGTTGAAGCGCGGCGTGTTCTTCTCCGCTTGCACGACCGCGTAGCCCGGCCAGAACTGCTCGAAGCGGTCGCCGGCGCGAACGTGTTTCCCCGCGGTGATCTTCGTTTGCGAAAGCACGTCGCGCAACAGTTGCGGGTCAACCGGCCGGTCGAACTCAACGCGCACTTCGCGCGGTCCGGCTGGATACACCAGCACCGGTTGCGGGTGTTCCTTGTCGGTGTAACTGATCTTGTAGAGCTTGCCCTTCCCCGTTGGGCCGCTGCCCCAGTCCGGGCCGCCACTGTGACACGCGACCACCAGCGAACCGTCCGGCGCAATGCAGCAGTCGATCGTGAGCGTCGACAGCGACGCGAAAAGGTGGTTCTTCGCGACGTACCCGGCTTCGGTCTTCACCAACTGCGTGCGGTACAGCTTGCCGCGCGATTCGCCCGTCATGAACACGTCGCCCGCCCACGCTTTCGGGCCGAAGGTCGGACCGTCCTTCTTCACCGGTTCGTTGAAGCAGAAGCCGCACGTCGATTGGTGTTGCGGGCCGTAGTCGAACGTACTCGGCTCGTCGAACACGTCTGGGAGGTGCTTCGGGTGCCGGGCCGGGAAGCCGTAGTGCTTGCCCTTCTGGATGTGAAGCAGTTCGTCGAGCGGGTTGCCGTTGGGAACCCACGTCGCGCCTTCCTGGTCGCTACAGAACAGGTCACCGGCTTTGTTGAAGTGCAGCCCCACCGGGAAGCGGATACCGGTCGCGACGATCTCGCGTGTCTTGAAATCGGGAGAAACGCGGAGGATGGTGCCTTCTTCGTCCTTGAGCGAATACTTCGCTTTGCCGTCTTTATCGATGCGGTACGGTTCCGTGTAGCTGAACGCGCCGCGACCGTAGTAGACGCTGCCGTCTTTCGGATCGACCGCGACGCCGAGCGCGTCCACGTTGTTCTTGATCTCCGTCCACCCATCCGCGACGACAATCTCTTTGTCCGCTTTGCCGTCGTTGTCGGTATCGACGATCAGCGTGACCTTCCCCTTGCACGCGACGAACACGCCAGTCCCGTGCTTGTAGCCGGGCGGCGTGAGGTCCATTCCGATCGGCGCGCGGAGCCGGCCCTTGTTCTCCCAAAACAGTTCCGCCTTGTCCTCCACACTGTCGCCGTCAGTGTCTTTCAACGTCCAGATGTCGCCGTTGTAGCAGAGCGCGACGAGCGCCCCGTCGGCGCGGTACTTCACGTTGTTCACGTTAGTGAGGTCAACCGGAAGTTGCTTCACGGTGAAGCCCGGCACGAACACCTGCACCGCGGGCGCGTCCTTCACCGGTACGAGCCGTTCGCCCGCAATTGGCGGGTTAGGTGGAAGGCTCGTTTTCAGACTCGCGTGCTTCGCGGTGAGGTACGCGCGGACCTTCTTCGCTTCGTCGTCTCTGAGCGCACGGTCGTAGAGCAGCACCTCCGCGAGGTCGGCCTTCGCGAAGCCTCGCGCTTCCTGCTTGCCGGGGCCGTTCGTGTAGAAGCGTGCGCCGAGCGTGATCTCGGCAAAGGAGAGCGCCGAATTCACCCACGGGCGCTCGCCGCTCGCGACGCCGTCCGCGAACACGCGAACCGACTTCTCCGCGCCGCGCACTTCGAGTTGGTAGAGTTTGCCGAAGTCGCCACCGGGCTTCAGCGAATTCTTCCACCCGCCGAAGCCCTTGCCTTCGACGTTCAGGTCGGTGAATCGCGGCGTGGCGTTCGGCCCCATGTCGATGGTGAGACCGGTTTCGTAATCGCGCCCCTCGGGCGCGTTGAGCGCGAAGAGCCCGCGGAACAAGCCGGGGTTGCTTCGCGGGGCAACCACCACGAACACCGTGAACGCTTTGAGTTCGTCTTTGCCCCCCGTGAGCCGGAGGTAATCGTCTTCGCCATCGAATCGCACGATGGTGTCGTTCCCGACCTTCACGAGACTGGGACGCGACGCCGCAAGCGACTGCTGAAGGTGGCGTCCCTTCCCGGAACCGTCGAACCACGTCGCGAGTTTCGCGCTGGTGGGCAACTTGTTCGCCTTGTGTGAGGCGTCGATGCGCGACGCGTCGAGCCACAGCGCGACGCCGTCGGTAACGGGGAGTTTGTCGTCGGCCCACGGCTCGACCGCGCGCGCGGTCAGCGCGGCAGCGAGCGTAAGGAATAGCGCGAAGCAGTAGCGGAGAGAGAGCATGGTCGCGGCCCCGGAAGGTGTGTTCCGATGGTAGCCGCGAGATGGGGAGGTGGGGAGGGGGAATCCGAGTTGGTGAGCCGCGACGGTCAAGGAGCGGGTGGCGGTTCACCCGCTCCTTGACCGTCGCGGTTCACCAAAGCCTATTTCCCGGCTTTGGCCGCGACGTACTTGGCTTCAACCGTCTTCCAGTTCACCACGTTCCACCACGCATCGATGTACGCGGCCCGCAGGTTCTGGTACTTCAGGTAGTACGCGTGCTCCCACACATCAACGCCCATCACCGGCACGAGACCTTCCATCAGCGGGCTGTCCTGGTTTGGCTTCTTGATCGCTTCGAGTTTGCCGCTAGTCGGGTTGTACACCACCCAACTCCAGCCGCTGCCAAACTGCGTGAGGCCGTTGTTCTTCACGGTGTCCTTGAGCTTCGCGAAGTCACCGAACGCATCCTTGATCGCGTCGCCGATCGCGCCCGTGGGTTCGCCACCGCCTCCTGGACCCATGACTTCCCAGAACAGCGAGTGGTTGTGGTGCCCGCCACCGTTGTTGATGACCGCTTGTTTGATCGCGGCCGGTACGCTCGCGATCCCACGGAGCAGCGTGACGATGTCTTGACCCGCGAGGTCCGGGGCCGCTTCGAGCGCCTTGTTCAGGTTATCGACGTAGGCCTTGTGGTGCTTCTGGCTGTGAATCTCCATCGTCTTCGCGTCGATGTGTGGTTCGAGCGCGTCGAACGCGTAGGGTAGTGCGGAGAGGGCGTGTGCCATGAGAATTCCTCCTGGTGAGATGGGGAAACCGTGCGCGCGTGCCGAACCCGGCCGCGCCCAACCATTTCCAGTTTATGAACGGTCGCGCGGTTTGCGCGGAACTGCCGAGCGGAAGGAGAAAGCCCGACGATAGGCGAACCCGATGACGGCGGATTTCGTCTTGAGAGCGAACCGCTCGCGTATACGATTGCGAGAGACAAGGAAGGGTGGCAGAGTGGTCGATTGCACCGGTCTTGAAAACCGGCAACACCGAAAGGTGTTCCAGGGTTCGAATCCCTGCCCTTCCGCTCAATTCTGATGACGCATCCGAAACGACCTACTCGGTGCGCGAACGATTGCGATTGCGAACCGGAAACGAAAAAGGGTGAGCCGAAGCTCACCCTCGTGTCATGGCAACCTTCGAAAGTCACATCGGCAGCGGGGTCGGGAGCGGGTCGGCCACAGGGGCCGGTGCAGTGCCGCACGCAGCAAGAAGGGCGATGCTCGCCACGCCAACAAGAAGATTGCGATGGTTCATGTCGTCCTCGCGAAAAGCTGATGGCCGCAGGGATCGATGGCGGCCGGAGCCGAATGCTAGGCGGGCATGGCGCCGACGGCAACTCTGGAGCCCGACGCTAGACTTTCTCGCTGATCCGGATCGCAAGGCGGCATCCGGCGCGGATCGCCGCTGACAGCAGCGGGTAGGCAGGCGCCTGCGCCGCGCCTTCGGACGTCGCGAGGTCCTTGTGCGCGACTTCCTCTGCCTGGAACTTCGCCATCGTGGCAGCCAACTCGGTCTCACCGGCTTCGGTCAGTTCGCTGACCTGATCGCCATAGTGCTCCTCAATGACGGTCTCGACTGCCTCTGTGCAGGCATGCGCAGCCTTCTCGCC
>SXID01000077.1 GCA_005772955.1 Planctomycetia bacterium | reverse complement strand
GCTTGACCGGGCAACAGGTGACGGATGCGGTCCCAGTGGTCATCACTGATGTCGTGGCGGCTGAGCATGGCACGCTCCAAGGCAACGAAATTCGTTACCCCGCTATCGCACCCGGCCCAGCTTCAGTCAATACGGCCTAAACGGATTGACGGCACGGGTGGCGCAGACAAACTTCGGGGTACCGACAAGAACGACTACATCACCGGCGGCGACGGGGACGACACGATCTTCGGGGGAGGGGGTGACGATAGTATTCTCGGCGGGAACGGAGACGATTACCTCTACGGTGAGGCTGGCTCGGATACCGTTTGGGGGAACGCGCACAGTGATTGGATCGTCGGAGCAGATGGAGACGACTACCTTGTCGGGGATGACGGGTTGATGAATACGGGGAGCAGTGATTCTATCTTCGGCGGTGCCGGTATTGACAGCATGTACGGTGATGGAGGGATCGACAGCATGGTGGGCGGGTCGGAAGGCGACTCGATGTTCGGCGGGGGTGGCTCAGATATAATGGAGGGCGAAGGTGGGGGTGACACCATCAACGGAGGGGACGACGCTGATTTCATCACAGGAGGAGAAAACGACGATTACATTTCTGGCGAAGGCGGGGGTGATGTCATCTCCGGTGATGAGGGGCATGACGATATCGGTGGCGGTTTGGGTGACGACTATGTCGAGGGAGGAGAGGGGAACGACACCATTCGCGGCCAAGAGGGCAACGATTCCCTTTACGGTAACGACGGCGCTGACTCGATTGCGGGAGGGTCTGGAGGTGACACGCTGTCTGGTGGAGAGAACAACGACACCCTGTGGGAGGGTAATTTTGGCGCAACCGCCGGCGATGGTGCCGTTGATGATGTGTGGGGTGACAACGGGACGAATGTCTTTTATGTTGAGGCTCAAGATTCTGATGATTTCTGGGTCGGAGACACTCGCACCCTGTTGCCATGAAACGTTGGGTCGGGTTGCTCGGGCGTTTCGGTTTCGTCACGATTCGGAGTTTGTTATGAGCAGTCGTTCGCCTTTAGGTATTGTCATCCTCCTTTTGTGGTGTGTCGGACTCGCTTCGACTCTCACTCACGGTGCGGATACACCTCGGACAGCGCCTGATCCCGTTCCTGCCGTCGGCAAAGCGGCAGAAACGGCCGAAATTCATGGGGTCGGGCTCTCTGAACCTCTTTACCATCGGTTGGAGGATGTGAACGATTGGCCCAAATTAATCACGGCGGTTCGGACGAAAAAGGGCGCTGGTGGACGAGTGTGGGATCTGCTCTCGAAGGAGACACAACAGCACGTGGCTGACGACAAGAATGTCGAAAAACTCAGTCACCCAGATCCCACCGTTTCGCGTTCAAGTCCAATCAAGGGGCCGGTTGCGGCTGACCTGCGGAAAATGATCAATAATCCTGATTTCTACACCGAAGAGGCGTTCAAGACTGTTCAACTGACGAAGGAGATGAAGGAGGCCATTGCCCTCGGCAAGAAGCGAACGGCACTTCAGACGGCAAAGTTGAACTGGGCGCTATTAGACAAGGCATTTCCAGACTGTTTTCCCGAAATCCCTGAGCGATTCCGTACCGTTCGCGTCCAAGTCGTCGCGGGCAAGAACGTGATTCTTGTCCTGTCGTGCTATAACCCTTGTCGGTGGGAAATCACACTCCGCGAGGGTGCAAAGGTCACGGGGGTGGTTCTCTGTGGCTATCACGCTCAGGAATTGACCGGGGTCGATGCGCCAACGGTTTACCGATGCTATTACGGGCCGGATGGCGTGACGGTTCTCCACCCCAAAGACTACTTTTACAGCTACGATGAAACGAAAGATACATTCAAGGACTTCGTCAAGTCGGTGAAAGCGATAACTGGCAAGGAATTCACGTCGTTCCAGGGCAAGCACAGTCCCAAACCTGGCGACGAGCCGTTTACGATCTTCCCCAAAGAAGAGAAGTAGTTCGTAAGGAGACAGGAATGCGTTTGCTGTTCGCCCTCCCGCACTACTTCAACCCCGACCCGGCCGGCGCGGGTCGGCACGCGTCGCTCAAACCCGATCCCGCCCCGCGAGTTCGCGCACTCACGAACTGCCTCACCGCAATTCAGCAGTTGTTCGGTTCGCGTCAGTGCGTGATCGACATCGCGCAGCGCGCCACCGTGCCCGCCAACCAACCTGCCGCGACCGCCGATGTTGTGGTCTGCACCACTGGCGGCAAACACCTTCTCGACAAACTCACGCTCGCTCCCCGATACTTCACGCATCTGCCCACCGAAGCCGACCCGCGATTGCTCGGCTTCGAGTGCCACGCCGCGCTACGCGACCGTCTCGTCAACAATTACGACTTCTATTGCTACCTCGAAGACGACCTCGTCCTTCATGATCCGCAGTTCTTTGTCAAACTGCGATGGTTCGTTGCGCAGTTCGGCGAAGATTCGCTATTGATGCCCAACCGCTACGAAGCGGGATGCAACCAGCGCGTCAACAAGGCTTACGTCGATGGTCCGCTTCGACCGGGCGCGACGACCGCGTTTCAGGACGTGAACGAATTGCCGACGCTGCAAGCTGAGGTGATGGGGTCGCGTGTGGCGTTCGAGCGTTCGACGAACCCGCACTCCGGTAGCTTCTTCCTGACCGCCGCGCAGATGGCCTCGTGGGTCGGGAAGCCGCACTTCCTCAACCGCGACACCAGTTTTATCGGGCCGTTGGAAAGCGCCGCGACACTCGGCGCGATGCGCTCGTTCCGCGTCTACAAACCGACGGCCGAGAACGCTTCGTTCCTCGAACTCGAACACTCCGGCACCGCGTTCCTGTCCAAGATCAGGCCCGCACCGCAACCCACCGGCGCGCCCGCCGTTGTGCGCTCCCGCCCGGACGAAATGCACGTTCTGTTCGTCCATCAGAACTACCCGGCTCAGTTCGGGCACGTCGCGGCTCGGCTCGTGGCGATGCCCGGGTTTCGCTGCACGTTCGTGTCGCGCAAGCCGCCCGCGCCCGGACCCGTCGAGCGTATTCAATACAAGCTCCGTGGCGGGGCTACCAAACACAATCACGTTTGCAGTCGTTCGTTCGAGAACGCTGTCCACCACACGCTCGGCGTGTACGCCGCCCTCAAAGCACGACCCGACATCAAGCCCGACCTCGTCGTCGGGCACAGCGGGTTTGGGTCCACGCTGTACCTGCGCGAACTGTACCCCGACACGCCCGTCCTCAACTACTTTGAATACTTCTACGGCACGCAGGGAAGCGACCTGGACTTCCGCCCGGAGTTCCCCGTCAATGAACTCGGTCGGCTCCGCGCCCGCACCCGCAACGCGACCATCCTCCTCGACCTCGAAACCTGTGCCGCCGGTTACAGCCCCACTCACTGGCAGCACACCCGCTTGCCCGAAGCGTTCCGGTCGAAGGTTGAAGTCATTCACGACGGCATCGACCTGAACCTGTGGAAGCCGACCGAGACTGACCGCACCGGATCGCGTCAAATCGGAGATTTCACGGTTACGCCGGGAACGAAACTCGTCACCTACGTGTCGCGCGGGTTCGAGGCCATGCGCGGGTTCGACATCTTCATGAAGGTCGCAAAGCGGTTGTGCGATCAGCGCTCGGACGTGGCATCCGCCGTGGTGGGCGAAGACCGCGTGTGCTACGGCGGCGATGAGCGGTTCACTGGTGGCAAGACGTTCAAGCAATGGGTGCTGGCGCAAGATAACTACGATCTCACGCGCATCCAGTTTTTGGGTCGGATGCCGCCGGGCGAACTCGCGAAGTTGCTCGCTGCGTCCGACCTTCACATGTACCTCACGACGCCGTTCGTGCTGTCGTGGTCGTTGTTGAACGCGATGGCGTGCGGCGCACCGGTGCTGGCGTCGGACACGGCCCCAGTTCGCGAGGTGGTCCGCGATGGCGAAACTGGTCTGCTCGCCCCGTTCTTCGACATCGACCGGTGGTGCGAGCGCGCAAACGCGGTCCTCGACGATCCGGCTGGGTTCCGACCGTTGGGCGAAGCGGCGAGCGCTCTTGTCCGCGACCGCTACAGCGTCGAAACGTGCCTCCCCAGGATGCTGAAACTGTACCGTTCGGTGGCTGGTCGAGCGCGCCCGATTCCCGCCGCGGACGATGCGTTCGCCCTCGCCGGTATCGCCGTCGGCTGACGGCCCGCCTCTCGCACTTCCCGACTTCCTCCCCTCGGTTTCTTGGGATGATCGGAACGGCGGTCCGAGACCGCACCGCTCGAACCCACGGGGCCGGCCGTCAGTCCGCTTCGAGTGCCGCACATGGGAACGAAGGCCGATCCAGAAATGGTCGAACGGCACCGCGCATATCTGGCTGCACTCGCCCGGCTCCAACTCGCCGCGCGGCCGTGGCTCGCGCCCCGCCTGGATGCGAGCGACCTCGTCCAACAGGTCATGCTGAATGCGCACGAGGCACGCGCCGAATTCCGCGGAGACACCCCGGGCGAACTCGTCGCGTGGCTCCGGAAGATCCTGAACCACGCGCTGGCGAACAGAATACGCCACGAAACCCAGGCGAGGCGCGACATCGGCGCGGAGCGGTCGTTGGAAGTCGACCTCGAAGCGAGTTCGTGCCGGCTCGACGCCTGGCTCGCCGCGGATCAGACCTCACCAAGCGAGCGGGCGCAAAAGCACGAGCGCGCCACGACCCTGGCGGCCGCGGTCGATGCCCTTCCGGACGATCAGCGCGCGGTCGTCCTTCTGAAGCATTGCCAGGGACTGACTCTGGCCGAGATCGCGGCTCAAACGGATCGCACGCCGGCGGCGGTCGCGGGACTACTGCGCCGCGGACTCGCCCGGCTCCGCGAACTTCTGGGCGAGGGCAACACCCCATGAACGTGGACGAACTGGCGGCGGAGTTCCTGGCCGCTGCCGAGTTGGGGAACGCGCCCGACCCGGTGGAATGGCTCGCGCGGCACCCCGAACACGCGGCGGAACTGGCCGCGTTCCTCGCCGATCTCGTCCTGTTCGCCCCGTTGCTGGGAATGGAGAAGTTGCCGCCCGATCTCGATCTCACGGCGCCTTTTCCTCCCACGGAGCCACAAGGTGAAGAACCGCAACCCGGTGACCGGTTCGGCGATTATCAACTGCTCGAACGGATCGGCACGGGTGGGATGGGCGCTGTGTACCGGGCGACGATCGTGGGCACGTCGCTGGTCGTCGCGCTGAAGCGACTCAAGACCGGAGTGGGCATCGACGAGGCGCAACAGTTCCGCAAAGAAGTCGAAGCCCTCGCGGGTCTCAATCACCAACACATCGTGAAGGTGTACCACATCGGCGAACACGAGGAGCGGCCGTTCTTCACCATGCCGCTGGCCGAGCGCGGGAGCCTCGCTCAGCACATGGACCACTACCGCCGCAACATCAGGGCCGGCGTGATCCTGCTTCGGGAAGTCACGTGGGCGGTCCACCACGCGCATCAGCGCCGGATCGTTCACTGTGACCTGAAACCTGCCAACATCCTGCTGAACGAATCCGGAGAGCCGCAGGTCGCGGACTTCGGGCTAGCGGTCCAATTAGATGCGGCCGGCACGACCACTGGCGGGGCCGGGTCGCTCCCGTGGATGGCGCCCGAGTCGCTCCGCGACGCACGCGTGACGACCGGCGTGGACGTGTGGGCGCTCGGAGTCATCCTGTACGAGTTGCTCACCGGCACGCGCCCGTTCCGCGGCGAGACGGCGGCCGAACTACGCGATGCGATTCTGAATCACGACCCGGTGCCGCCGCGAACGGTCGATCCGCGAATCCACCCGGACCTCGCCGCCATCTGTATGCACTGTCTGGTCAAAGAGCCTGACCAACGGTACGAGTCCGCTTCGGCGGTGGCGCTGGAACTGACGCGCTGGCTGGACGACCGCCCGGTTCGTGTAAATCCCCCGACGCGGCGTGGAGAAATCGCGAGGTGGTATCGGCACAACCCGGTGGTGGCTTGGGGCGCGTTACTCCTCATCGCGTTGTTGGTCGGTGGCGCCGTGTTGGGCGTGCGCCTCGCCGACGAACAAGCCGCGGCGCTGCGAACTGCTGTTTGTGAAGCGAACGAACACACGGCCGGGCACGTGGCTAATAGCGTGCTGTTCAAACTCGATGACATGAGCAAGCCCGTGTCCTTCGCGGCCGACGACACCAAGTTCCGCGCCGCGTGCAGAGCGTTTGACTTACTCGACACCGGCGGCATCAAGTCCGCCGACGATCTGAAGTGTCGAGCGAGAGACCGGAAACGCATGGAAGACGACCTCATTCGCCTCTTCCCGGCCGATGGAACGTCATTTGAGACGGTCTACGTCCTCAATGCCTCCGGGGAGATTGTCGCGCTGGTCGCGCCGGGCGGCGGACCGGTATCACCGCGTGCGGCTGGTGTGATCGGAAAGAGCTACCGGGATCGCGACTACTTCATCGGCGCGCGGAAACACTGGCCGGAAGACGGTTCCAAGCGTGTCCACGTGTCGCGCGTGTTTCATTCCGACGCGGACGGCTACGACAAGTTCGCGATCTCTTGCCCGGTCCACCCCAACGAACCGTCTCGCGACGCGTGGGTACTCGTGGCTACCCTCACAACGCACGACACCCTCGGTCTCATCAACCTCCAGGGTCGCGACCAGAAGACCGCCCTGCTTGCGCCCCGCGATCCGTCGTCGGCGCGCTCGCCGGGCGAACCCGACGGTCCGGCCGGATATTTGATCCTCGTCCACGAGGCGTTTCGCGGAAAGAAGGGAACGCCGTGCGTTCCTTTCCCCACCGGTCAGCCCGGACCGGTGCCCGACGCCAACGACCGGCCGGAACTGATCCTCCCCGCAACACCGGGCGAGCCGCCGTTCGCCCAGGACCGGCGCTACCGCGACCCGAGTACCGGTCCCAGACACCCCGACTTCGCGGCTCGATGGCTGACCGGTTCGGCCCGCGTCGGGAACACCGAACTGGTGGTCGTCGTTCAGCAGAAAGACGACGTCGCCATTGCCGCACAACAGACGTTCTTCCGCCGCTTCGCGGCCTGGGCCGGCGGGGTCGCCGCGCTCGGGTTCGTGCTGTTGGTGGCGTTCTCGGTCGTGCGCTCGCGGCGCGCGAGTGGCGACCTTCGCGAAGAAAATTGAGAAGTGCGCGGTCAACTCCCGACGAGACGGTGTCTTTACACCTGTCCCGGACCCAACAGGGAGTACGCACGATGACCTCAAGCGAATCAGAACTGTACGCCCGCCTCCTCGCCTTCTCCATCGACGAAGGCGAACCCGCCCTAACATTCGAGGCCCGGCTCGCACACGAAAACGGCTGGAGCCTCGACTTCGCCAAGCGCGTCGTCACCGAGTACAAGCGGTTCGTGTTCCTCGCGATGACCGCCGGCCACACGGTCACGCCGTCGGACCACGTCGATCAGGCGTGGCACCTGCACCTCACCTACACGCGGTCGTATTGGGAGCGGATGTGCGGCGAACTACTCGGTCGCCCGTTGCACCACGGCCCGACCCGCGGCGGCGCAACCGAATCGACCAAGTTCCACGATCTCTACGCTCGCACGCTGGCGTCTTATCGCGAGGCGTTCGGCGAAGACCCGCCGGCCGACGTGTGGCCCGCCATCGATGTGCGGTTCGGTGACGACCTTCACTTCGTTCGCGTGAACACGGCCCGCAACTGGGTGATACCGAAGGCTGCGATCCGTCGGACGGCACTGTTCGCTTCGATCGGTCTCGTGGTGGCGTGCGCGACCGGGTGCAACGCGACCATGAATCCCTTCAACCTCACGGCGACCGATTTCGTCTGGTTCCTCGTTCCGCTTCTGCTCGCGGCGTTCATGCTGGGTTTGGTGCTGCGACACCGGCTCCGCGGGCCGGGGGCACAACCTGGCGACGACGAACCCAAGCTCAACTGGGCGGACGCGGCGTATCTCTCCGGAAGGCGTCACCGGTTGCTGACCGCGGCGATTGCCCGACTGGTGGCGACCGGCGCGGCTCGCGTTTCAGCGGATGGGAAGTATCTGGAAGCCGTTCCCGACGCGCCCGTGCCGGCGGGTCTGTCGGAGATCGAAACCGAAGTGATGGGCTGGTTGCCGATCGCGCGCGAACGGGTCGCACTGGCCGAGATCGCGAAACGTGTGAGTCACCACTTCGCCGGCCGCGCCGCGGAACTTCGGGGCGAGGGTTACTTGCTCTCCGCAAGTCGGGTGTTCGCGTCCGGGATTGTCGCGGTGTTACCGCTCGCGGCGGTGGCGATTCTTCTCGGCGGTACGCGACTCCTGCACGGCCACCAAACCGGTAAGCCCGTCGGAATTCTCATCGGCACACTGCTCGTCACGGCGGTTGTCGGCCTTGTAACCTTCGCGGTGTCGATGAGCAGTCTCTCGCGGCGCGGCAGGTACGTCTTGAAGCGCCTCCGTGCGAATACGAGCGCCCTGCCGACGAGCGATTCGACCCCGGACGCGGTCGGGGCAGCGGTCGGGCTGTTCGGGCCGGCCGCGCTAACGGGGTGCTTGCTGGTCGATCTCGCGGCGGTGGCGACCTGGTATCCGCACACGGTTGCAGGTGGCAGCGATGGCGGCGGTTGTGGTACGGGCTGCGGTGCGAGTTCCGGGGGCGGAGGCGGTGACGGAGGCGGAGGCGGAGGGTGTGGTGGCGGTGGGTGTGGCGGTGGGTGCGGCGGATGCGGTGGCGGGTGAATCGCCCGGCCGATGACCGAAGCCGATTCTTCACCCCAACACCTTCCGAGGAACACCCGTGGCACTGATCCCGCTGCTCGTATTGGTTCTGATCGCCCTCGCCGTGTTTGCTGTGATTCGCGGTGCGGACGTGCGGCTCGCACTGTTCGCCGCCGCCCTCGTCATCGCCGGCGTGAACGGAGACATAACCCCGGTCGTGCGCGAATTCCTCGGCACGTTCTCGAACGAGAAGTTCGTCGTCCCGATCTGCACCGCGATGGGCTTCGCCTACGTTCTCAAACATACCGGCTGCGAACGGCACCTCGTCCTACTCCTCGTGAAGCCGCTCAGGTACGCCCGCTGGCTGCTCGTTCCGGGTGTTGTGGCCGTCGGGTTCCTGGTGAACATCCCGGTCATCAGTCAGACGAGCACCGCGGTGTGCCTCGGCCCGGTCATAATCCCGCTGATGCGCGCCGCCGGGTACTCGATGGCAACGATTGGCGCGTGCCTGTTGCTCGGCGTGTCGGTTGGTGGCGAACTGCTCAACCCAGGCGCACCGGAACTGTTGACCGTTTTCGACAAGACGGGGGTATTGACCACCGAACAGGCGCGCCGGTACCTCCCGCCGGTCGTGTTCACACAGCTCGCGGTATCGGCCGTGGTTTTGTGGCTCCTGACGCTGTGGTGGGAACGCGGCAACCGGACAGGAGCGACTGCTGAGCCGGTTCCAGCACTAGCCGAAGGCGAGCAGCCCGAACGAATCAATCTGCTGAAGGCGCTGGTGCCGCTGGTGCCATTGGGGTTGTTGTTCGCGTCCGGTTTGCCGGCACCGTACAACCTGTTCGAGGTGCCGGACGCGTGGGTCGCGCTCCCGAAGGGCGGACAACGTGACCCGGCTTACGGCAGCCGACTCATCGGCCTCGCGATGCTCATTGGTGTGGGAGTCGCGATGCTCTCCACCCCGTCGCGATCGCGCGAGTGCGTGAAGCAGTTCTTCGACGGTGCCGGATACGGGTTCGCGAACATCATCAGCCTCATTGTGACCGCGAACTGTTTTGGCGCCGCGATCCGCGAGTCCGGGCTGGTGATCGAACTGGGCCGGTTAATTGCAACGTTCCCGCGACTGATGGAACCGCTCGCGGCGTTCGTGCCGATGGTGTTCGCGGCGGTCAGCGGGTCTGGAATGGCGAGTACGCAGAGCCTCTACGGGTTCTTCCACGAACCAGCGGTGGCGCTCGGCTTCGATCCGACCGCGGTCGGGGCGCTGGTGTCGGTCGGTTCGGCCGCAGGGCGGACGATGTCGCCGGTGGCTGCGGTGGTACTGATGTGCGCGTCGCTGACCGGCACGCGGCCAATCGATCTGGTGAAGCGCGTCGCCCCGCCCTTACTGATCGGCTTGGCGGTCGTGATCGCCTTGCGCGGCACCGGAATCCTGTGAGCGACTTCACGGTTGTGGTTAGCCGCACCGAAACCGTACCGATTCTTTGGTGCGGGCCGTTGCTTGATCCTGCAGGCGTACAATCACCTCCCGGCACAAGGTGCCGTCGGCCGATCGCGGTGGATCATTCGGCGCGAGGGATTTTTCTTTGGTGCGGGTTTATCCCACCGTCGCGGGTGCAATAGACGTGTTCCGCGTTCGATTCAGCAACCAGCGATCGGGAGCCAGTCCAGCAACTGCTCGGTCGTCGGCTTCTCCCCATCGCCGCAACTTGCTTCGCTTCGGTCAGTTCATTGCGTGCCTCAAAGGGTGAAGACGATCTCCGTCCAGCGGCTGGGCTCATTTTAGTTTGGTTGCCACGTCCCAAAACTTAATCGTGTTGTCCCCGCTCGCCGAGGCAAGGCCCTTGCCGTCCGAACTGAACGCCACCGAGAACACGGACTGTTTGTGTCCGTCGAGCGTGATTTGTTCCTTACCGCTCGGCACGTCCCACAGCTTGATCATCTTGTCAACGCCCCCCGAGGCGAGGTTCTTGCCGTCCGAACTGAACGCCACCGAGAACACGGAGTGCGCGTGTCCCTTGAGCGTCGCCAGTTCCTTGCCGGTCTTGATGTCCCATAGCCGAATCGTTTTGTCCTGACTCGCCGAGGCCAGAGTCTTACCGTCGGGGCTGAACGCCACGGATGCCACCAAATCGGTGTGCCCGTTGAGTGTGAGTTGTTCATTCCCGCTTTTCACGTCCCAGAGCTTGATCGTCTTGTCGTGACTCGCAGAGGCCAGAGTCTTGCCGTCGGGACTGAACGCCACCGAAGAGACCGGACGCGTGTGTCCGTTGAGTGTGAGTTGTTCCTTGCCGGTCTTTGGGTTCCAGAGCTTGATCGTTTTGTCGTAACTCCCAGAGGCCAGAATCGTGCCGTCGGGACTGAACGCCACGGACAATACCGCACTCGGGTGCCCCTCAATAGACGACCGCTCGTTGCCCGTAGCGACGTTCCACAACTTGATTTCTCCGAGGGTTAAGTCCCCGCTCGCCGAGGCCAGCGTCTTACCGTCCGGACTGAACGCGACGAAGCCTACCCAGGACGCGTGTCCCTTGAGCGTCCGTTGTTCCTTTCCGGTTTTCACATCCCAGAGTTTGATCGTCTTGTCTTTGCTCCCCGAAGCGAGAGTCTTGTCGTCCGGGCTGAACGCCACGGAGAACACAAAATCGGTGTGCCCCTCGAGGGTGTCTCGCGGTTTGGGTTGCTGGGCCGACAGGGGGGAGAGAACGATCAAACCCGGTCCGGTCAGTCCCAGTGCGGCCAGGAGTAACGCTGTGCGGAACATGGGCAATTCCTCGCGGGGACAGGTAAAGGGCCGATTGGCACAACGGTGGCGACCAGCCGGTCATCCACAAACTGTATCAGCGCCATTGCGCGAGCGCCACGCCCGCTGACTCTGTGTCACCGCCGCGTCGCCAGGCGCGTCCGCGGAGTGGCCGCCGATTCGGATAGCACGTCTCCACGCGGCGGGAAGTGTTCGGTATGAGCCTGGGGCGGGGTAGGAGGAGGT
>SXID01000076.1 GCA_005772955.1 Planctomycetia bacterium | reverse complement strand
TGGGTGGCAGGACAGCGACGACCAGCCCAACAAGGGCGACGAGGGGGAGCAAGCGACGCATCGGAGTAACCCTTTGGGTTGGCGGAATAGCGAGAGCGTACCGCGCGGCGCGCCGAACCGCAACGGGCGGGAGAGGAGAAGCCCACCCAACCTACCCCTCCCTGTGGGGAAGGGGTGGGGGTTTCCGCCACGCGTCTACTGGCTGTCATTGCCCAAACCGAACCGTCCCCGCGCCGCACGCCAGGCCGAGGAAGGGTGAAAAGGCGAACGGCCGGTGTGAGATGGCCGGTGAGACTCTCTCAGTCTTACCAGCCATCTCACACCGGCCGTTCGCCACGACGTCGCTCACCGGAGTCGTTCCACATACGGGATGACCGGCTTGTATTTCGCGGAGTTGTAGTCGAACGCCACTTGCGGGCCAGCGTACCCCGGCCGCACGTTGGACACGCACGTCCCCGCCCACGCGGGCCGCGACAGCCCGGTCACGGTGATCTGCCCCGGCACGGAACCGACCGCCAATACGGTCACGTACTGCACATCCAACCCGGACCCAATCACGAGTTGCGTTCCCGTTCCCGCTGGCCCGCCGACGATCGCCGTTTCGACACCGTCGGAGGCGATGTAGAGAACGGGGTTCGCCGCGTTCGAGTTATCGTGCCGGGTGTACGCGATCGAGAACGTCGGGTTGGCTGGACGAGCGGTGTCGATCAGCGCGCTGAAGAACGGCCGTCCCTGAGCGTGTGGGTCAGGGTCATTCGCAACCGGGTGCGCCTTCAGCCCCAGGTTCGACATATCGACGACGGCCATGTACTTCTGGCGCATGTCACCGGGGATCTTGTCGTACACCTCCGCGCCGAACTGCGGCGGCGGTGGCGGCGCGTTTGCCCCGGTTGGCCACCCCGGTGCCGCGGGGTTCGTCACCTCGAAGTACCCGATGGTGACGTACACAACGAACTGGTGACTCACGGTGGTCACGCTGCCAATCGTCTTGCGCATCGGTTCGTTCTGCGTGTAAGCGTTGCCGCCCGCCAGGGACAGGTACGGCGGCACGATATCGGACGAGCGGCGCAAGATCGTCTGGTCGCTGTTCCCGCCGGTGCCGAAGGCGAAGGAACCGCCGCCCGCCGCGGCCGGCGCGCCGAACGAGTAGAACGGTCGGTCGAGACCGCCGTTCTGGTCGGACACGCTCGACGTGGGCACCGGCACCCGCACCTGGTCCGTGGCCATTCCGCTGGCCGTGTTGCGCGTCTGGAGCGGGGTCCGGGTGTACATCCACTGCTCCCACACCGCGTTGTTGACGAAATCCAGGTCGAACCCGTATGGGTGGGTCGCTGGCGGGTCAAACAAGCCCTGCGCGACGCGCCGGTCCTGCATCGCGTTCACATTGATCTTCCCGCCCACCCGCCCGCCGTGCGCGACACGATAGTCCGGCGGCTTCACCGTGAGGTACTCCAGACCCCGCGCGAGGCCGTTGTCGAGGAACCGCCAGCGGGGCGCGCTGAGGTCGTAATAGAGACCCGCAGGAGGGGCCGGAGCAGCGGAAGGGGGAGGAATGTTCACCACGAATTCCGTGGTCAGCAAGTGCGGCTTGCAATCGCGCGCCTGGAACACGTCGCCCAGTGTTTCGAGCGGCCGGTCCATGTGAACCAGCCAGTCGAATGGCAACTGAATCGTGTCCGAGAGCGTGGCCGAAACGCCGCCGGGGTTGTTCACGGTCGCTGTGGCCAGTTGCCCGGCGTTTCCGTTGTGCCGGCCGAAGGTGTGCCGCGGTTGGTTGTTGCCGTTGGCCGTGGTCTGATCCCGCACCATCGAAGTCTCAAGCGTGGAGGCAACCGTTCGCGCGTTGTTGTTGTTGTACACGTTGTGGTTCCCTGCTCCGACGGGCACGGTTGCGACCGAGCGGCCCGCGAATGGTTGTACCTTACCGACGGCGAACCGAGCGCCACTCGGGTCATATCCGGCAGGGTTCGCGTTCATCATGCCCCGCGCGCTCCGGTTCAGTCCGCCGCCGGTGAGACGGTGGATCGAGTCGAACGACGGCACGTAGTCCATCATGTCCACCGTGACGTACGGGTTGGTCGGCCCTGCCGGCAGGTGCGGGTTGGCGAGCCGCCGCAACAGCACGATGTTCCGCTTGAACTCGGGGTTTGTGACGACCCCGGCACCCGGCAACGTCATTGTGTATCCCATCGCCCCGCTGCCGGGAGCGTTGGTCGGGGCACCGGATTCAACCTTGTTCTGCCACACCCCGCCGTTGGGGGCGAAATCGTCGCCGCGTGCGACGGTCGGTGGCCCGACCAACACGAACCCGTTGACCGGGAGTGCATTCGCGGCCGGACTGTACGCACTATTGTTCGGGCTGACGGCACCGGGGGTATTAGCTGCTGCGGGCGTCTGTGGGAACGTGAAGACCGCGTCCGGCGCACCAGCAGTCGTTTCGAAGTTGCCGGTCGTGTTCGCCGGATTGTTGAAGAGGAAGTCATTCTGGGTGTTCGGAGCAGCGTCTCGACTGCCGGCGGCAACGGTCTGCCGGTCGGCTCGCCGCATTTCAATCCGGTAGGCGTTAAGCACCACCGAGCCGTCGCCAAGAGCGGTGCCGGGGTTTGGCGCCGAGGTCGGGTTCAGGAGTTCCACCCAGACCCGCACGTGCGCCGGACCAACCGGTGGGAGGTTGCCGCCCATCCCGTTTCCGTTCCCGTTGACTGGGTCGTTCGGGTCGTTCACGATCTCGCTGTAACCCTCGTTGATGACAAGCCGCGGCTTTTCCACACCGAACACCACGCGGTCCCCGATGGCGGTCGCACTGGTGAAGTCAGCGATGCCGGTAAGCGGGTCGGGGTTCCACACGAACACCGTGTTCACATCGTCGTTGTCGATGTAATCGACAAGGTTCACCGCGACCTGCGCGAGGTAGCGGAGCGCATCGTACTGCGACTGCGTAAAGGTGCCGGGCACGCCGGGGAGAGCGAGCACGCCCGGTTGCGGTAGAGTAATCACCACACCCTGAACCGGATCGAAAGTCACCTGCGCCGCCGCGCCGAGCGCGACCACGAGCCGCGCGAAGATGTCCTTCGCGAGTTGCTGCCGGTCCGCGTCGGCCTGGGCCGTGTTGAGTACGTTCGTTTGCGACAGCGGTTGTGTCAGATCGGTACGGTAGTCGGCCACGGGGCGATTCAGGTTCACCGACCCCAACGCCGCTTGCGCGTTCACCCACAGGTTGTCACCGGCGAAGTCCGTGATGGCACCGCGTGGCTGAGGCCCCGGGTACACCGGTGCTGGCGCCGCCTGAAACAGCAACCCCGGTTTGGTCGGCCCGTTGCCGGCGTTGAGTGCCAGCGCGTTGGTCCCATCGCGGCGCACGAAGTTCGGCACCAACGCGACCCGGTCGAGGCTGTTGGTTTTCGGATTGATCAGAAGCCGCCGGGCGTGCACCGGGTCGAGCCGGTGGATCGATCGCGTGGTCGCGTTGGCGACCGGTACGTACGGGTAGGTCGCCTGATCGCCGAGGAACGCCGTGGGGGCCGTCTTCGTCGCGAACGCCTGTAAGTACCAGTCTGGGGTGAACGCATACCGGAGGCTCAGACGCTTCAGGTCGGAATACGGGTAGACCGGGCTGCTCGGGTTCGCGAACGGATCGCTGCGGTCCAGCCACTCATTCGGGTTGTATTCGACCGGGTGGCCGGGAACCGAGGCGTTGTCACTCTGGAAGTTGGTGAATGTCGGAAGCCCACTGATGCTGTTACCCGTTGGCAGCGCGAATGCGACGGCATTGCCGTTCCACGCAACCGGGGCGTGGGTCGATAGTGGCTGGCCGGTGGCGTACGGGTTGTACGAGTTCCGCGGCGTGGGGGTTGTGGCCGGCGCGGCGTAGGCCGCGACCCGCCGGTTCCGGATCAGCTCGCGGCGATCGGCCTCAAGTGCCGCCGGTAGCGGCATCGCGGGCGACGCGGTCGTCCCGCCGTATGTGCCCAGCGCGTAGCCGATGTTCACCCCCCACGGGCCGTAGCCTCCGTTGGGCGAGTGCAACAGGGTCGTTGGAGTAAACTGGTTCCCGTGCGTGCTCTGATCAAACGAGCCGTCGAGCGGAAGGATCAGCGGCGCGACCATCGGTTGCACGATCCGCCCGTTCGAGAGCGTTGCCTGCGGCAATCCGATGTGCATCCAGAGACTGTCGTTCTTCTGCACGCCAACCACGCCGGGGAGATTCTGCACGTCGCCGCGGTAAACGCCGTCGGCATCGGGCGCCACGAGGGGGAAATTCGGGTGTTCCAGCGGGCGCGGGCGCAGGATGAACAGTTTGCCGGTCGCGTCCCTCCACTTCGCGTTGTTCGGTGCGAGGGTGCCGAACAGCCAGTCGCGGTGGAACGACGGGGTCAGCACCTCACCGGTTGCCGGGTCGCGTGCACCGAGCCACAGGTTCTTCAGGTCCGGGTAGGTGTAACCGGCGTGCTTGCCGACGTAACTCCGCCCGGCTGTGCTGCCGGCGAACGCGGGCACCGGGCCGTTGGCCAGGACGGCCCGAGCGCTCGTCCACTCAGGGTCAAGCAGGTATGGTGTCCCGCTAATCATCATCAGGGTGTAGTTGACCTGGAACGCGCGGTCGCCTTGCGGCGAGGTCCGAGGGTCTGTGGTGTCGTGGAAGGTGCCGACCCCGGCCCACGGGACCGTCGAACCGGCCCAGAGGGCGGTGGCGAAATCGTACCGGCTGCCGTACATGGACCGGGCGATGCTGTGCCCACGCATCGCGTTGAGCAGCGGGGTTGCGCTATCGGCCGGGTCGTGGTCGTCGGGCACGTCGTAGATGAGAGTGCTGAAGAACCGGTTGATCGTGTCGGTCGGGTCCGGCGCCGTCCGAGCAGCAGCGGACGCAGCCTCTTGATGCGACTGGGCAACCGCCTTCTCCTTGGCCGCGTACATCATGAACGCAAGACCCAACACCATCAGGATGGTGATGAGAGAGAAGCAGGTGAGTAGAATCGCACCGCCGCGCCGCGGCGCACGGCGCCAGAGTGGCAGTGAGCGTGTGAGTGGCCGGAACATGACGGCGGTCTCCGGTACGAGTGCGAGATAGGCAGGCGCGAGCCGGTCACAGGTCCACCTGGATCGTCGTCTGGCGCGAGCCTTTGGAATTCTGGTTCCAGCACCGCAGGCGGATCGAGACGCCAGTGATGCGGATCTTCTTCAGCGTACCCGCGGTGTTCGTGGCCGACGCCAGGTTGGTCGTCAGATCCCAGTCGGGCGATACAGTAGGCACACCCTTGAACTGATGGAACGTGTCGTACTTCCCGTCGAAGGGGAGGTTGTCGTACGGGTAGTCGGTGTTGCCATTGACGAACGGGGTCGGCCAGACGATTCCGTTCGCCGTACCGGTGAACTTGATCTCGAAGGAAGTCACGTTCGTCAGCAGCACGTCTTCGCCAACCCGGTAGGCAGTGATCGCGGCCCGCGCCGGTGCAAGCGACCCGCCGAGCCGTCGGGCCGCGAGCGTGAGGTCGTTCAGGTGCAGGACCGTGGTGCCGCTGTTGACCGCCATCACCTCGGACGAATCGGTAATGGGCACCGCCTGGTTCGCCAACAGCGAGGAGTACGCCGGCCGGTCGTCGTCGTTGAACGCGGCGAGCCGCTGGCGACGAACCAGTTTGTACTTGCCTACCCCATTGGGCGTCTGCCCGTTGGGCACGAGGAAGTAAGCGACCTCGGCCGCGCGGCCGATGATCGGGTAACCCGAACTGCCCAGCGGGTTCTGGAACGGCACGTCGGCCGTGAGCGTGTCCTCGGGCGCCCCGCCTGGCGTGATGATGGTGAACTGAAGAACGTGGTTACCCGACCGGGACGAATTGAACCCCTCACCGTCCTGGTTCTCATACCAGTTCCACGTCCCGCTTGCGGTGGCGTCCCAGAACGCCGGGTTGCCCGCGAGCGCCGTCGGGGCCGGCCGGCTCTCCGCGTAGAAGTACCCGGACTTCGGCGGCTTGTAGCCGGCTAGTCGACCGGTCGCGGGGTCCACATACAGTTTGTCGAGCCGCTGGTCGCTCAACTTCCGACCCAGGTTCGGCTTGCCGTCTTCTTCCAGAAAGTGACGGTACGTCAGGTCGCGTCGAAGTACCGCGAGGGCCGCGCGCTCCTGGGCCACGAAATCGCCCTGAACCTTCGCCCCGCGGAACGTCTCGGCCGCAATCGAGGACGCGACCGCCAGGATGCTCATCATGATGAGCACGATGGTGATGGTCACCATCAACTCGACAAGCGTGAACCCTCCCCGCCCAGCGCGGGCGGTGAAAGGATCGCGGGTCGGCGTGCGGCAGATCATCGGTCGCCCTCGCACCGGCGTCGGGCCGGAAGGAATGGTCGGGTTCGGGAACCAGGATCGGACCGGACACCCGTTACGGATTGACGCCACTCGTGAGTATCGGGCGTTCGAACACTTCAGCGACACCAGCCACCACGACGACGGTGCCACCGTACGCAGCGGTGCCGCCGTCCACCCGCTTGACAGGTGTGTGCAACTCCACGTCATACGTGCCGGCTGTGTTCTCTGTCGCGCTCACGACGCGGTAGAAGTTCGCGTGACGGATGTACGTCTTGGGCGTCGTCGCGGGCACGACCTGGGCGATTGTCGCGTCCATGATCCAGCTCCCCTTCTTGATGTCGGCCGTGGTCGGGAGTTGGATCTGCGTGGTGCCGGGTGTCCAGGTCGCGCCGAACGATGCCTCGGACCCAACCGGGTAGAACAGGTGGCGGCGGTTGAGGAATACCACGATCTTGAGGGTGGCGCCGAACCGGTCGCGATTGGTGGGCCGCTGAATCACGGCCAGTGCGTTGTACCGCAGTTCCCGCATCTCGAAGCCCGGCTTCGGCTGCGAGTCCTCGTCCCACGAGAACCCATCGGCCTGACTGAACATCCGCAACGCCAGCGAAGCGTTAAAGCCGATCGAGTTCATGGTGCGACGCGGCACGAACGTCGTCCTGGTGCTGTCCCCGACCCACGCCCTGCTGTCGGTCGGGGTACGCTGAACGCCCATTGGGTCGAGGAACACCGGGTAACTCGCCTCGTTCGGCAATGCCCGCGGCAGCAGGGTGCCGGTTGGGTGCGCCCCGAGACTCAGAGGGTCGTCCATCGCGACCCAGAACGGTTCATTGTTGCCATTATTCTCGACCACTTTATCCTGCCAGTACCCGCGAACCAATCCGTCGGTGGAGATGGCAAGCGAGGTCGAGCGGTCGCTGATCAACGCGTCGCTCATCTGCTTGGCGGCGAACGGGAACATGCTCATGACGCCGGCCAGCCCGATCGCCACGACGAAGATGGTGACCATTACTTCGGTCATCGTCATTCCAGGTCGGCGGGTCATAGCGGTCGCCCTCGCGTTGGCGACCGGCGCGGGCCGGCCGCCGGTCTGGGGTCCGAGTGCAGATGTCGGGAACGGAGTCGTTCCCCGGTGGAATCATTCGCGGCCCGGTCGCGGGCGCCAAAAAAACCGCTGGCCCTAACCTCACTGGTTCAGATCCTGGCGGGCCAGCGAGAATGGGGTCTGCCCGCCGACGTACTGTCCATAGGTGGGGCTCGCCGGGTTCGCGTCCGGCCAGACGACTGGCGCGTGCCCCAGCGCGCCGCTCGCTCGGATCGTCAGGAAATACTGCTCGCCGCCACGCCGGAACCCGTCGACCAGAGCCGATCCTTGGGGCACGCGCATGTTCGCCCCTTTGGAGTAGTCACGCACCCAGAGGAATAACTGTCCGGTCGGGGCGCCCACCAACTTCCCATCCGGGGAGAAGATCACGTCGAAGTCGCCCGCGCCGCTCGGCCCGAGGCTGCCCACGCTGATCGGCCCGGTGGGGGGGTCGGGGGTGTTCAGATCGACGCAGATGTTCTTGGGCAACAGCACTGTCGGCTCGCCGACCAGCGGGACCGATAGCAGGTAGATCGCGAAGTGGTGGATCACCACGCTCGTGCCGGCACCCAGAGTCGCGTCCGGGAACACCTCCAAGAAGACCTCGCCGCTGTAGCGACCGCTCCCAACTGGAACCTCGCGGAAGTTATTCGGCGCTGGTGCGAGACCGATGATCCTGTGCCACGTCCCGAACACCGGCATCACGATCGTGCAACCGGTCTGAACCTGAAGCGAGTGGTCGAGGGTCAGGTTCTCGATGAAACACCGGCGGTTGATAATCGTCCCGGCGGGCGGGTTCGTTGGGGTCAGGCCGGCCGCGACAACCGAGTAGTCAAACCGCACGCGAGGCTCATTGGCGGGATTTGCGCTCGTGTACGGCTTCGGATTCGGGATCAGCGGTTCAGGCAACTCGACGTACTGGAGTTCGGTCACCCACTTGGGGTCGGTCTTCGTCGGGTTCGTGGCGTCAAGCCCGACGAGAAACCGGACGCCACGCGGACGCTTGTCGCGAGCGGCCATCGCTTGCGCCAGTTTGCACGTTGAACTGACGTCGGTGACGCTGTTGCGCACCCGGTCCTGGTCGCGCACGCCGGGGTACATGAGGAACGTGATCCCGGCCAGGGTGAGGATGATCGAGATGCTGACCAGGAGTTCGATCAGGCCGAACCCGGCCCGCATGGTAGCGCGGCGTGTCATGGCTTACTTCCCCTGGTTGCCCTGGCGGTTGAGCCGGTAACCGACGGAGTCGTCGGCCTCAGGCGCGAAGTTGTCGTTCACCTTGTTCTTGCCGAAACTGACCACAGACGGCACCCGGTTGTTGTTCGTGAACCGCAGGTTCAGCGGGGCCGCGTTCAGGCCCGTCGTGGGGGTGGACGCGTATGGCGTGCCGGCCACAAGCTTCCTCGGGTCGAGCGGGTCGAGGCTCCCGGCCGGGCTGGCGTGCCCGTACGGGGTAGCGTCGAGTTGCGCGCTCTGCGCCCACCGGTAGTACCGCACCGGGGTGCCACGTGGGTCGACGAACACCTTGAATTCCTTGCCCGCACTGTCCTTGACGTTGGACTCCGCGGATCGCACCTCGCTGTTCCCCAGTCCGACCGCCTGTTCCGATAGAACCAAGTACAGCAGCACCGCGGCCTGCTCGTCGAGGCTCAACCCGCTGGACCCGGCGACCTGCTTGAACGCCCCGCGCGGCGGGTTGTTGTACGCCTGTGTCCCGATGGAGAACGAAGTCGTCGCCTCGGCAAAGGTCTCCGGGAAGTGCGCCCGCAGCATGGCCGCGGTGTGGATCGCTTGCGCCCGGTCCTTGTTGCCGCCGCTATAAACGAGAACGGCTTCCGGCGTCTTGTTCTTGTGGCAATCATTCACGACCGCCTGGTACTGGTCGTTCAGCGCGATTTGCATCTGCTTCAACTGGTTGTCACCGGCGGCGTTAGTCGCCGCATCCCGGAACCGCATCGTGGCTCCGATCCCGACGCCGATGATGACCACGATGATGCTGATAACAACCAGCATCTCGATCAGTGTGAACCCAGCCCGGCGCGCGCGCCGCGGGGATGTCTTCAGCCGCATGGGTTCCTCCGGTTACTGGGGGCCGGCGCCGAGGTTGGCGGACGAGAAGTTGCTCACGTCGTCGCCGCCGCCACCGCCGACCCCGGCGGACCAGTCGCCACCGATCCCGAACTGCATGTCCGGCCCGGCCGAGATGATTTGAAGGGCAGTCGGGTTCTCGTACTTGGCCGGGGTTGTGCTGCCGCGACGGAACGGCGTGACGCCGCCGAACGCGGAGTTAAGCGAGTAGTTCCCCTGCCGGTTCGGGACGAACATCGCGTAGGGCGTGCCGTATACGTCCAGAAACTGCGGTGGGTTGGTCGTCCCACAAAGGTTCCGGGCGGACTGGGGATCGATGAACCTCCCCTTCCGCTGCTCGTCGCCCAACGCCTTCGGGAGGAACGGTTGCTGTGGGTTCGTCGAAAACCCCTCGAAGTCCGTGACCGAGCCGCCGGTCAGGAAGAACACCGCCACCTGGTTGTTGTCCGCGAGGGTGATGGGGGTGGCGGGCAACCCGGTCGCGGTGAGGCTCATGCGTGGGAACAATTGCTTCAGGTAAATGGCCTCGCGCTCAGTCCCCGTGTAGGAGGACCGGAGGGTGAACGGGGCGTGCGGCAGGTACTCGGGCTTGCTCATCGCCTCGCTGGTCTTGTAGGTGTTGTACGCGTTGGTGATTTGCTCCATGCGGTCGCGGTTCTTCCCGCGATTGGCAGACGCACGCACCTTCATCACCGCCGGGACCAGAAGTCCCGTCAGGACGGCGATGATGGCAATCACTACGAGCAACTCGATCAACGTGAAGCCGTCACGCCGGTGTCCTATCTGCCGCAGCATGGTTGGTCCCCTACGATCCGAGTTGTGAGCGGCGAGTGGCGCGTGGCGAGCAACAGAACCTTGTTTTGCTCAGCACCCGTCACTCGCCACTCGTGACTTATTTCGACAGCCCTTCCAGCAGCTTGATGAGCGGCAGGAACAGCGAGATGACAATCGCCCCGATCGTGAAGCCCAGGAACACGATCATGATCGGTTCGAGGAGCGAGATTAGCGACTTGACAAGGTTATCGACCCACTCGTCGTAGAAGTCGGCGATCTTGTAGAGCATGGTGTCGAGGTCGCCGGTCTCCTCGCCCACCTCCACCATATTCACGACCATGTTGTCTACCAAACGGGCCTCCCGGAGCGGATCCGCGATGGTATCGCCTTCGCGGATGGACTCGAAGATGCGCTGGAACATGCGCTCGAACACCGCGTTATTCGCGGTTTCCCGCACAATACTGATGGCTTCCAGGATTGGCACACCGGAGGCGATCAAGGTGCCGAGGGTGCGCATGGTCCGGGCAACGATGGTTTTTTCCACGAGTTGCCCGACAACCGGTATCCAGAGTACAGCACGATCGAGTGCGAAGTTCCCGGCCCGCGAGAGTCTGATCAGTTTGATCAGGAAGTAGACCGAAACCGGGAACAGAGGGATCGTCCACCAGAACTCGCTCATCCAGTTGGAGACCTTGATGAGCGTGAGGGTTGCCCACGGCAGGGTCATCCCGAACTCGTCGAAGATCTTCTTAAACTTCGGGATGATGGCCACCATAATGAACGTCAAGATGGCGACCGCGACGAAGATCACGACGGACGGGTAGATCATCGCACCGATGATCTTGGACTTGAGGCTCTGGGCCTTTTCGAGGAAGTCGGCGAGGCGTTGGAGGATGATTTCCAGCGCACCACCGGCCTCACCGGCCCGGACCATGTTGACATAGAGTTTGCTGAATGCCTTGGGGTGCCGGCCCAGCGCCTCCGAGAGCGCGGAACCGGACTCAACGTCTTCCACCACGTCGATGAGCGCGTTCTTGAGCGCACCGGGGACCATCTGCCGCTCCAGGATGCGGAGCGACCGGAGCACCGGCAACCCGGCATCTTGAAGCGTCGAAAACTGGCGGGTGAAAGTCACCAGCATCTTCGCTTTGACGCCACCGATGACGAACGTCTTGCGACTCTTCCCGGTCTTCTTGGCTTTCTTGCCTTTCGTCCCTTTGCCGCCCTGCGCGGCGGTCATCTTGGTGACGAAGTAGCCCATCGCCTTGACTTTTTGCTGGGCCTCGTCCTCGTTGGAAGCCTCAACGGAGTCCTTTACCTCGGCCCCGGATGTGTCCAGCGCCTCGTACTTGTATGTCGGCATGTATTCACCTTACCCGTGGTGTGCGTCGAGAGCGGGCCGAGTCCCGCCGTCCCTGTGGGCTAACGTCTGTGGCGAAGGTCTATTCCAACTCTTGGCGTCCGAACCGGAGGTGCGAGCCTCCGTGGTCCTGAAACCTACCGCCCAACCCCTTCCCTTCAGGGCGGGGGTTGGGCGGTAGGTTCTTCATCACCCTTCGTCGTCCTGCACGGTCTCGCGGACCACCTCGTCGAGCGTGGTCGTCCCGCTGAACAAGGCCCGCAGCCCGGAGTCGCGGAGGCTTGCCATCCCCAGTTTGCGTGTGTAACTACGCAGGGCATCGGTGCTTGCCCCGCGACTGACCAGATCCCGCAAGTCGTCGTTCATGATGAGTAGTTCGTATAACCCGGTGCGGCCCTTGAAGCCCAGATTGTTGCACTTGTCGCACCCCTCACCGTAGTAGAACGGTCGACCCTTCACTTGGTCCGTCGTGAGATTCAACTCCATCAGTTGTTCCCGCGTCGGCTCGTAAGGCGTCTTGCACGCGGCACACACGCGACGCACCAGTCGCTGGGCCTGAATCGCCTCGACCGTGGCCGTGATGAGGAATGGCTCGACGCCCATGTCGCGGAGCCGGGTGACCGACGAGGGGGCGTCGTTGGTGTGCAACGTGCTGAACACCAGGTGCCCCGTGAGCGATGCCTGGATCGCGATGCCTGCGGTTTCCAAATCGCGGATCTCACCGACCAGGATGACGTCTGGATCCTGGCGGAGAATCGCACGAAGAGCGCTGGCGAAGGTCACATCGATTTCGTGGTTGATCGGACACTGGCAGATGCCGTCGATTTCGTACTCGACCGGGTCTTCGGTGGTGATGATTTTGGTATCGATGTCGTTGAGTTCAGAGAGCGCGGAGTACAGCGTCGTGGTCTTCCCGGAGCCGGTCGGTCCGGTGACGAGGACGATGCCATTAGGTTTGTGGATGATGGCGCGGAACTGGCCGAGGATATCCGGTGGCATCCCGATGCGGTCGAGCGACAGACCGACGTTAGTACGGTCCAAAACTCGAATTACGACGCTCTCGCCGAACAGAGTTGGGAGAACGCTGACACGCATATCGACCGGGTTGCCGCCGACGTTGAGTTCGATGCGACCGTCCTGCGGCATCCGCCGTTCGGCGATGTCCAGGTTCGCCATAACCTTGATACGCGAGGCGATGGCCGTTGCGAGGTGACGCGGCGGCGGTACCATCTCGTAGAGTACACCGTCACACCGATACCGCATCTTGTATTCGTCTTCAAACGGCTCGAAGTGGATGTCCGAGGCGTGGTCGCGAATACCCATCAAGAGAACCATGTTGATGAGCTTCCGCACGGGCGCAGCGGTCTGCATTTCCTCGGCGCCCGCGATGTCGATGGACGTCTCGCGACCCATCGAGTTGGCCCCGATGCTCTGGTCGGCCTCGATCTGCGCGTAGACCGAACTGATCGTCTCTTCCTTCTCGGTTGAATACGCTCGCGCGAGCAACTGCGTGATCTGTTTGGGTGGCCCCAGGATCGCGTTCACTTGCTTGATGCCCAACATGTTCCGCAGGTCGTCCATGGCCTGCATGTTGTTCGGGTCGGACATCGCGACGGTCAACGTGTCATTCTCGAAACTGATCGGCACCAGTTTGTACATCTCCGCGATGTTCTTCATCACGAGTTTGATCGCGGCCGGGGACGGCTTCATCTCCTCCAGGTTGGCGACCCGCATGCCGTTGATTTCGGCCAGCGACTGGAGCAGTTGCTCCTCAGTGAGCAACCCTCGCTGCACGGCGATTTCGCCAAGCGTGGAATCACTGTTTCGCAGATCCTCGTAGAGCGTTTCGATCTGCGGGCCGTCGAGAAAGCCGAGGTCTTCAAGTTTCTTGGCGAGTTGCAGCGTGTTCGCGTCGATGTGCGAGAAACGGCTCTTGGTTGGGGTCGGCTTCTTCTGAGGGGCTGGCTGCGCGGGTTTCTGCCCCGCGGGCGTGCCCGGCTTTGTGATGCCCTGACCTGGCGCAACCGGCTTTTGTTGGCCCGGCACCGTGGGCTTCGGGCCCTGTGGAGGCTGCCCGGGTTTCGCACCGGGCACCGTGGGCTTCTGACCCGGCGCGGGCTGGCCGCTGCCGGTTGCGGGCTTGTTCGCGGCCTCGCCCGGCTTCTTCGGTTGGTTCGGGTTGTTCGGCGGGGTCGGCGTGGACATCGGTGTTTCCTGTTCCGCGTTCGTGCCTGCTGTCGAGACAGTTTGGTTTGTCGTAAGCCGAAGGCGATCGCGACGCACGCGCTCGCCTTCGGCTTACAATGTCCGTCACTCCTCGTCTTCTTCCTCGTTGTCTTCCTCTTCCTCATCGTCTCCGCCTTCCTCATCATCATCATCGAGGCCGCGTTCGGCGTGCGCGATCTTCGCGGCCAAGTCGTTGGGCTTACTCGACTTCAACAGCACTTCTTCCTTCTCGCAGAGGTCTTCTCGCCAGAGTCTGAACAGGGCGTCGTCCAACAACATCATGCCGTGTTTGCGCCCGGTCTGCACCGACGAGTCGATCCGGTAGGTCTTGTTTTCGCGAATCAGGTTTTTGATGGCGGGCGTGACCACCATCATCTCGTAGGCCGCGATCAACCCCTCAGGTTTTTTCGGCAGAAGGGCTTGCGACAGTACTCCGATGAGTGACCCGGCAAGTTGCGTGCGGATCTGGGCCTGCTCGTTTTCGGGGAACACCGTCACGACGCGGTCCACGGTCGAAGCTGCACCGGACGTGTGCAACGTGCCGAACACCAAGTGCCCGGTTTCGGCCGCTTCGAGGGCCGCGCGGATCGTTTCGAGGTCTCGCATTTCACCGACGAGGATCACGTCGGGGTCCATACGCAAAGCTCGTCGGATGCCCTCTTTAAAGTCCGGCACGTCGATGCCGATCTCGCGCTGGTTGACGGTACTCTTCTTGTGCTTGTGGAAGTACTCGATCGGGTCTTCGAGCGTGATAATGTGCCGGTCGTAGTTGTCGTTGAGGAAGTTGATCATCGACGCGAGCGAGGTCGTCTTGCCCGAGCCGGTTGGCCCGGTGACCAAGAACAACCCACGCGGGCGAATGATGAGCGAGCGAATTGCTTCTGGCGTTCGCAATTGCTCGAACGTGAGGAATGCACTCGGGATACGCCGCAGCACCATCCCAATGGTGCCCTTTTGCTTGAACACCGCGACGCGGAACCGGTAGCCATCCACGTACTCGATGGCGAAGTCGGCTCCGCCCTTCGACTGGAGTTCCTGTTGGCACCGGTCGGGCGTGATGGACTTCATCAGCGAAGTCGTGTCATCATTATCGAGGATCAACCCACCGAGGTCGAGTTTCTTCATGCGCCCTTGGTGACGCACGACCGGTGGTTGACCAACACTAATGTGCAGGTCGCTCGCCTTCAACTGGATGACAGTGGCGAGCAACTTCTCCATCGAAACTTTAGCCACGGGATCCCCTCAACTTGGCGACGGCACCGACACGAACCAACCCGTGAGAAACGGGTAAACCGCGAAGAGACCCCCGGACACGATTCCCGTGTCCCGGTGTCGCATTATCGCGGGGTTCAACGACGCGACCAAAAATCCGAACGAAACTCCCCCGCTGGGCGAGGGATACGACAAACCGCACGACAGGAGTCAGGAGGTCAGACCCCGACGGAGCCGACGCTAAACCTCGGCTCTGTTTTGTTTTCGGTTCCCCACCTTCTGTCTCCTGTCTACCCTTCCTTTGCGACCAACACCTCGGCGTGGCAGGTACTCAACACCTCTTCGAGTGTCGTACTGCCCTTAAGTGCTTTCAGGATGCCGTCATCGAGCAAACTCCGCATTCCCGTGCTTCGGGCCTTGCGGCGGATTTCCTGTGCGGGCGCCTGAGCGAACGTGAGTTCGCGAATCACGGAGGACATTTTCATCATCTCAAAGAGACCGTGACGTCCGCGGTAGCCCCTTTCCCGACAGTGGTTACAGCCCCGCCCCTTCATGAACGTTGCCCGCGACACTTGCTCCGGGGTGATGCCCGCGGCCTTTAGTTCGCCTGCTTGCGGCTGATATGCCTCCTTGCACTTGAGGCAGTTCACGCGCACGAGGCGCTGCGCCATGATCGCGATGACTGAACTGGCGATGAGGAACGGCTGCACTCCGATGTCACCGAGGCGGGTGATCGCGCTGGGTGCGTCGTTCGTGTGAAGAGTGCTAAAAACCAAGTGTCCTGTTAGAGAGGCTTGAACTGCGATTTCCGCCGTCTCCTTGTCGCGAATTTCACCCACCAAAATAATGTTAGGCGCTTGACGGAGCATAGCCCGAATAATCCGGGCGAAATCGAGTCCGATCCCGTGCTTCACCTCCACCTGGTTGATGCCGGGCAGGTAGTACTCGACCGGGTCTTCCGCCGTGATGATCTTGCGGTCCGGGCGGTTGAGTTCGTTCAACGCGGAGTACAGCGTGGTGGTCTTCCCAGAACCCGTTGGCCCCGTCACGAGGAAGATGCCGTTGGGGCGTTTGATGATCTGTTGGAACTTGATGTAGTCGTCTTCCGCGAAGCCGAGGTCTTTGATGCTGACCTGGATGTTCGCACGGTCGAGGATTCGCATCACAGCCGACTGCCCGTGTACCGTTGGGAGCATACTCACGCGCAGGTCGAAGTGTTTGCCCTGGACGGTCATCTTGATGCGTCCGTCCTGCGGGCGGCGTTTCTCACTGATGTCGATCTGACCCATGATCTTCAAACGCGAGAGCAGCGGAGAGAGGAGCCGGCGTGGGGCCGAGTCCCGCTCGATCAGTTGGCCGTCGATCCGGTACCGCACCCGCACGCGGTCCACGAACGGCTCGACATGGATGTCCGACGCACGCAAATTCACTGCTTCGGAAATGATCAAGTTAACCAATCGAACGACCGGCGCGTCGGAATCGTCGGCGTTAGCCATCTGCAGGCTGGATTCCGTCTGCGTGAACTCGATGGCGGTGTCGGTGAACTCGACGAGCATGGAGTCCACAGACTCCGTCTCCGATTGACCATAGTTCGCGTTGATCACTTCCTGAATCTGTTCCTGTACGGCCAGAGCGGGCTTGATCTCTTTGTTCAGAATGAACTGGAGTTTCTGGATGGTGTCGTAGTTGGTCGGGTCGGCGGTGATGAGCGTGAGCGTGTTGCCTTCCAGATTCAATGGCAGCACGAGGTTCTCGCGGGCCACGGACTCGGGCACCAGTTCGATGACTGCCTTCGGGATCTGAACCTCTTTGAGATCCACGAACTCCATTCCAAAGTGTTCAGCGACGGCCGACATTACCTCGTTCGCTGAAAGGTATTGCTGCTTGATGATCGCGTCTTGCAACTTGATACCAGTGGCGCTGGCGATGCCCTCGGCCTCGGCGAGTTGGTCTGCGCCGATCATTTTCTTCCTGAGCAGAATGTCCGCGAAGTCGCCTCTGCCTTTGGCCATGATGTTACGTTCCTTGCGTGGATCGGGTCAGTGCGATGGGTGGTTACCGGGTTCGTGCGCGTGTTGTGCTCGAAGATGATGGGGAACAATGACGGCCTGGCATCGGAATCCAGAACAAACGGGAGCACATGACTGACTGATGAGTGCAGTGTGACACGGGCCGCGCGGGGGGTGCAAGTGTAAAGGGCGCGAAAGCGAACAGATTTCATCGCTTCCGCGCCCTCGTGGGCTGCATCATTACTCCCCCGGCGTGTAAAGCAGCACGTCGTCCACGAGCAATTCCGCGCCTTCCGGCAATAGGAACGTGATCTCGTTCGCGGTTTCCTTGCCGGTGAGCTGGAATCGCACGGTCGTCTCGCTCCACTTGTCACGGTTGAGGATCAAGGTCGCTTGTGTCCCTTCAAGGGGTTTCCCTTGCGCACCGAGTTGTACCTTGAAGCCCGCGGCGCCGGTGAGTTTGTACTTGAACGAGAGTTCCGTCGCCCTGTCCAGTTTCCGCGAGCCACGCATGTCGATGCGGAGCCACGGGTCGCCCTTGTCCTTCTTCACCGATTTCGCGGTTTTCCACGTAAGCGGTTTCTCGTGGTTCATGATCTCGAAGTCGCCAGGCCACTCCTTGCCCTGCTTGCCGGTGTCGAACCACGCGGTGAACACGACGCGCTTCGGGAACGGTCGTTTCTCGTCCTTTGCTGCCGCGTCGTAAAGGATCACGTCGTCAACGAGCAGTTCTGCACGCGGATCGATGTAGAACTGGATGTCGTCGATTCGTTCGTCGCCCGCGAGCGCGCCTCCACTCCCATCCGGCCGGCGCATTTGGGTCATGTCCACACAGCCTTCCGACCACTTCCCTTGCTCCAAGCCGTTCACGGAGAGGTAGCGGTGGTAGCCGTTGGTGAGGCTGTAGAGTTGCACGCGGATCGTGTCGGTGCCGGTTAACTTGTAGCGGAAGCGGAGTCGCGTGTTCGGTCCCATTGGCGGGCCAGGCACTGGGTTGAAGATCACCGCGCGGTCCATCGTCTTCATGTTGCCCTGTCGGTCGTCGAAGTCTTGCGTCAGCACCGCGCGCTGAGCGCGAACACCGCCGGCACGCACGTCCTTCACATCGCCCTTGCCGCACATCCACCACCGCTTCTCGATGTCCGTGTCGTAGTCCTCCGCGACGTGGATCTTCGCCGGGAACATCCCCGGTTCGATGAGTTTCGATGCGTGTTTTGGCTTTTCCGGAAGCGTCTCGGTGCCGACGGCACGCACGCGGTCCACGTACCACGCGACGAACTCTTCGGCCTTGATCGCAGTGGCGACGCGGGCGTTCGACTTGCCGTCCCTCGCCAGTGTCATCCCGGTGTCACTCACTTCGATCCGCAGTTCCTTGAAGGTGAGGAACTTCTCGCCGAACACCGACGCGACCGCGACCGGGTCGAACAGCACGGGCGTTTCCTTGTCCCAGAGTTCGTAGAGGTTGTGTACCTGATAGGTGAGCATCGTGCGCGCGGAGAAGAGTTTTGTGCGCATGGCCTTCTCGACCTTCACGGTCGCGGTTGCATCCAACGGAATGACGGTGAGCGGAACCCCGGACGCGAACACCGCTTTCGCGGAAGGCACGTCGGTCTTGATGTTCCACTCAAGCTCTGCCTTCGGCGCACCATCGTAGCCCACGGCGATTGAGCCGCCCATCACGACGAACCGCGCTACCTTCTTCGCGGCGTCGGGCGATTCTTTGATGAACTTCGCAACGTTGGTGAGCGGGCCGAGACACACGACGACGAACTTTCCGTCATGCTCTTTCGCGAGCTTCGCCATCAACTCGTGTGCGGGTTCCTTGACCGGCTTGAGCGTGCGGTTGAAGATCGCGGCCGGGTGCCGGCGGTACTGAATCTGCCAGTCGAGATCGAACTTCTCCACGGGCGTACCGCCGATGGCGACCGGGATGTTCTTCAGCCCGACTTGCGTGAGGAACCGGCACGTGAGCCACGCGCGGTCGTCCGCGGAGGCGCCAACGGTGGTGACACCGACGATGTCAAGTTCGGGAGATGCGACCGCGAGTGCCAGCGCGAACGCATCGTCCACGTCGGAGCCGATGTCGGTGTCGATCAGCACCGGGATTTTGTCCGCAGCGGTCGCGGATGAAGTGAGCATGACGAGCGATAGGAGGCACGCAACGAGACGCATGGTGGCACCCTTACAGGGGAGAAAGTCGCTCGCGGTTTCGCAAGGCGCCTACCTCGCGAAGCCGCGAGCGGCTTTAAAGGTGGGGCAAGTGAAACACTCACTTCGATTTCTGTTCCTCGGGAACCTTTTTCTGCTTGCGCTGGTGCTTGTCGAAAAAGTCGAAGATCTTGGGCACGTTCTGCGCCACGACGCTACTGTGATCGCCGTCGGGAACCTCAATGTACTCGTAGGTCATCTCCAACTTCTTCATCTGGTCGGCCCACGGGCGCACGACCTCGGGGCGCACGAGCGGATCTTTCGCGCCCTGCACCATGACAATGGGTATCCCCTTGATCTTCTCCAACTCTGCGGGCCGGTGACCGAAAATCGCGGGCGCGATTGGGCCGAGCGCGGCCCATTCGTCGGCGTACTTGATTCCGATGTGCATGGTCCCGCCGCCGCCCATCGAGTGACCCATCAGATACACGCGATTGGGATCGACGCTGTAGTTCTTCTTCACAATCGCGAGGACGTTCATCACGTCTTTCTCGCTGAGTTCGCGGAGGTTCTCCGGTTCCGTCTTCGCCTTCAGCAGTCCGGGTGCGCCGTACCACCCCTTCTCGTTGTACCCCATCGGGGCCGCGACAATGTACCCGCGTTTCTCGGCTTGGTCGGTCAAGCCGCGGGTCTTCATGAACTGTTGCGGGTTCCCGCCCAGCCCGTGCAACGCAATGATGAGTGGCGACTTCTTCTCCTTGTCGTAGCCGGAAGGCACGAACAGCGCGTACTCCATCTCCTTGTTTGCTTCCTTGAAGTCGTAGGTCTTCTTCTCGGCTTTCGGCGCTTTCTTCTCTTGCGCGAGCGTGCCGGGGGTGAGCAAACCGAACAACGCACTGGTCAGCACGGTACACGCGACGAAGCGTGCGCGAAAGGACGGCATGAGATCACCTCTGGTTGAGTGAAGAATGATTGTAGGAATGCTCTCAGGCTACCCGCGACGGGCCGCGCATGGAACCGTGTGGCGCGAATTCTACCGCTCTGGTGTCTCGCGTAGAGCGGTGTTACCGTGAGTGTTTGAGGCGAAGCGTGTCCAGCGTGCCGAAGCGACCACCCACAAAACTGGCCGCGTGTTGGCCGCAGATGCGATGGACCGCTCATCACCTCGACCGGCGTCTCCTTCGAGGCGATCAAACCGAAGCGGGAACTCCCGCCACGGTCCACCCAACAGGGAGAACCACCCCGTGACCACACTTGACCGGTATCGCGGCGCCCTGCTCGGTCTCGCCGCGGGCGACGCGCTCGGAACCACGCTGGAATTCAAAAGCCCCGGCTCGTTCGTTCCGCTCACGGACATGGTCGGCGGCGGGCCGTTTAACATGAAGTCGGGCGGGTGGACCGACGACACCTCGATGGCGCTGTGCCTCGCGGAGAGTCTCGTCACGAAAAAGGACTTTGACCCAGTTCACCAACTCGAAACGTACTGCCGCTGGTGGCTCGACGGGCACCTGAGCGTGAAGGGGTATTGCTTCGACATCGGGAACGCCACACGCGGTGCGCTGGCGCGATTCAAACGCGAACCGGCACCGTTCTGTGGCGACACCAGCCCGAACGCAGGCGGGAACGGCTCGCTCATGCGGCTCGCGCCGGCCCCGCTCGCGTTCGCGCACGACCCGGTGAAGGCCATTTTCTTGGCGGGGGAAAGTTCGCGCACCACGCACGCCGCGACCGAGTGCGTTGATGCATGCCGGTACTTCGCAGGGTTGCTCCTCGCGGCGATTCACGGCATACCGAAGCGCGAACTGCTGAACAACGACTACGAACCACCAACGAAGTGCTTCCTCGAAAACCCGCTCGCGGAAAAAGTCGCCGCGATCATGCGGGGGTCGTTCGCGGTGAAAGAGCCGCCGCAGATTCGCGGTAGCGGGTACGTGATCCACACACTCGAAGCGGCACTCTGGGCATTCCACGGCACGGACAACTTCCGCGACGGAGCGCTCAAGGTGGTGAACCTCGGTGAAGACGCGGACACCACCGGAGCCGTGTACGGCCAGATCGCTGGCGCGTACTACGGCATTGAAGGCATCCCGAGTGAGTGGCGCGAGAAACTCGCGATGCGAGACTTGATCGAACAGCGCGCAACGGAACTGCACGCGATGGCATTTTCAAACTAACAAGCCCGCAGCGCCAACTTTGAAGTTGCGCTCGCCTAAGCTCACGAGGAGTTGTCTTTTGCTTTAAGCCCCGGAGGGGCGTTGGATGGTAGCCAGGGGTGCGGCGAGGCTCTGCGAGCGCAACCCCTGGAACCACACACGAAAATGGATCGAAGCCCCGTAGGGGCGGTGGAAACCTTCGCGTGAGGTTCCGTCGCCCCTCCGGGACTTCTGGTTATTTTGTCTCACCCACCAGGGGTTGCGCTTACCTTCGGTTCGCTTCACCCCTGGCTACCATCCAACGCCCCTCCGGGGCGAAAACCAAATGCCAATTCTTCTTGCACACGCATCGAGCGCAACTTCAAAGAGCGCCAGCAAGGGTCAATCGCTCCCCTTGCTGGCGCTGCGGGCTTGTAGGATCACTTCGTGGCTTTCGTCGCGGGTGGCGTGACGTACGATTCCGCGAGCGCGGCGCACTGCGCAACCGTCATCTCGCCTTCCTGCGCCCATACGCGGTACTTCAGCTTCAGCGGCGTCTTCGGCGTCAGGTCGTACTCGAAGTAGTCCCCGAAGCGGCCGTAGTCGCGCTCGCTACCGCGAGCTTCCTTCGGGTTGTCCGGGTGGTTAATCCGAAGCACCGTGTAGCGTTTCCCGCCAACCACGAAACTGCACGCGTCCCACGGCAGGTTGATCGTCTTCGGGTCCGGGCCCTTCGGCGCCCAGTTCCGCGTTTCGCCCGGCTTGCCCTTTCCGTCGGGGCGCAGGTAGTACGTCTCCTTGTTGGTCTTCGACACTTCCATGTTCGCGCGGAAGTGGAACCCCGCGTGCTGCGGGTCGCCGTCGAGCCGCACCTTGTCGAGCTTTGTGGTCACAACGGTACTCCAGTCGATGAGCGTACCGCCGGTGGTCGCGTAGACAGTCAACTCGCGCTCTTCGTTGGCGAACGTGGCCGCATCTTTGCCGTGCCACGAGATCGCGGAGCGGTGCCGGCCCGCGACTTCGCCCGCTTCGATGCTCAGCATCTTGTCGTGCTGCGAGAACACGTTGTTCGTGCCGTGCCAGATGTCGGCTGATTGGCCGTCGCCGAACGTGACCCTGTTGAAGCCGAAGAACAATCCGCGGTGGTGCGGGAACTGGCCGTCGCTCGCCTTCTTCGACGACGTGTTGGTGAGCATCACCGCGCCCGTCGGGTCGTACACGTTGTGGAACGGCTTGAACGTGTAGTAATGATCTTTCTCGTCGCGCGGCAGGTTAAAGTATTGGAGTACCTTCCGCGACTTGCCCGTACCGGCGAACACGAGTTCGGTCGGCGCACCGGCCTTCTCCTCGAACTTGAACGCGGGCGGCGCGACGAAGGAGGCGACCGTGTTCAGTTTGCCCATGACGGTTTCGCCGGCCTTCAACTTCGGCAGCACGAACACGAGGTACTGCTTCACGGCTTGGTCGTCGGTCTGCCCCGCGGCGACGACTTGCACCGGCACCATCCCGCCGCTCGAAAGCTCGAGTACGTTGGCGGTAACCTTGTCGTCTTTCGGGATCGGGAACCGGACGACGACGTTCGTCTGATCCGTTTTCCCGCCGGTGATGGAAATGCCCGGCGCGGCGTTTGCAGCGACAGGGATCGCGAGCAACAGCGCGAGTGCGGACAGCGTGCGAATCATGGAGACGACTCCGAGGGATAGGGCGGCGCAGTTCGCCATAGCGCATAAACTAGAAGACGCGCCCGACATTGGGAGGGACTACAGATGAGCGTATCCGCAGCTGAGTTGACCGCCAAGAAGTGTACCGCGTGTGAAGGCGACACACCGGCGTTCACCGAAGAGCAAACCGCCGAGCATCTGGGAGCGGTCCCAGAGTGGAAACTGACAGACGACGGCAAGTTGATCCGTAGGAAGTACAAGTGCAAGGACTTCGTGACCGCGATGGCGTTCCTGCAGAAAGTCGGGGCGTTGGCCGAAGAAGAAGAGCACCACCCAGACCTGCACCTGACCGGGTACAAAAACGTCGCAATCGAGCTGACCACGCACGCGATCGGCGGCCTGTCCGCGAACGACTTCATCGTCGCCGCGAAGATCGACAAGCTGTAACGGCGAACCCCGGCCGCAAGGCCGGGGGTGGTGTGCGCAAAATACCCCCCGGCCTTGCGGCCGGGGTCGCCTAATCCCTCGTCACGGGGCGCAACAACCGCGAGGCATAGCGGCCGAGGCGAATCAGCAGCACGCGGTTCAGGTAGCCGGTCGTGACCTTCGCGCCGACCTTGCCCACGATCTTACCCACCATATTCGCGCTCACGCCCACCCCGACCGCGTTCATCGCTTCGTTGAACAACTGGTCGTACTGGTCCTCCGCGAGCTTCTCCCACTCGGTGCCCTGACCCGCGAGGTATGCGTTGAAGAACGTGCGGCCCATCAGCACGGCGGTTCCGGTGCGGCCGGCACGCAGGTTGTACAACTGGCACAGGTCCGAGAGCATCGAGAACGTGTAGAACAGCGCCGCGCCGGAATCGATTACCGCGTTCGGGGCGACTGCGGTCACCACCCAGATGCGGCTCGCCCAGTACTTCGTGCGCCGGTCCGCGGCCTCGTCGATGACGCTCTGGAACGCGTCGCGGAACCTCGCGAACCATTGTTCCGTCGAAGCGAACTTGTCGTGATCGAGCAGTTCTACGCGAACGGTCTTCAACCGGGCGATGGCTTCGTCGGTGAGGCCCAATTTCGCGAGTGCCTTGCGGTCCTTCTCCGTGTCAATCGGGTACGTCTTCAGGTACTTCTCAATCTGGTTGCGCGCTTCGGCCGACTTCGCGGCGGCGAGCCAGCGGAGCCGCGTCCGGTTCGACAGTTCCTTGATTCCGCGCACCCGCAGTTGCCGGTTCTCGCGGAGCCGCACGTAGATGCACAGGAACCGAATGAACGAATACAGCACACACACGCCGAACAGTGCGAGACCCGTGTAACCGACGTACTGCGCCCACTCGGGTTGAGCCGCGAGCGTCTGGAGCAGCGACGCGGTTTGGTTGAAGAGGAAGATGCCGATGACGCCGGTCATGCCGAGCAGGAACGCGAACGCAAGCGGCGAGCCGAACCACCCGAGCCAGCCCAGCCCGGTGGGGTCGGAGGTGAGCAGCAACTCCGCTTCCGCGACATCGCGCGCGGCCTGCTCGTTGTCGAGCACCTTCAGCGCGGCGAGATCATCTTTCGTGAGCGGTGCGAGGTCGGAAGGCACCTGCGGTGGGCGGCCCAACTCCGTTTCGCCCGGGCGCAGTTCCGGCGGCGTGCCATCGTCCTGGCGCTCGGAGGGTGTCCACCCGCCGAGCGCCAGGGTTGGGGCGAGCACGCTGCGGCCCATACTGGGCACGCCAATACGGAAGTCGTCGTCATCGGACTTCATGGTCAATCCCTCACGGGGAGGCGGAGCCTTCGAGTGCCGCCATTGTACCCGACTTGCGGTCAAACCGCGCCGTACCTACATTGAAGCCGACAATCGTAATCGGAGAACGCTACGTGGACACGCCAACAACAACACCCGTCCCGCCGACCTTCAAGCCGATGACGCTTGCTCTCGCCGGGTTGGGACTGGCCCTCACTGCGGTGGTCCCGCTCTTGTTTGCCCAACTGCCGCCTGCGTTCCAGGTGTGGAACCTGTCCGTGATCGGGGCGCTCGCTCTCTTCGCCGCGGCCCGCCTGGGGTTCTGGCCGGGGGTCGCGTTTGTTGCCGTCGCCATCGTCCTGAAAGACCTCTGCGTCTACTTCACCACGAGTTGGTGGGAACCGTACCCGCTCTCGTGGGTGTACTTCACGGTCTACGTGCTCATCGGCTGGGCTGTTTTGCGCCGCTCCGTGTCGTCGGGGCGGGTCGCGGTGACGGCGCTGGGCACGAGCATGGGGTTCTTCTTCGTGAGTAACTTCGTGAGTTGGCTCGAACAGGCGCAACCTTACGGGTATTCGCTTCAGGGGCTGATGGATTGTTACGCCGCCGGGATTCCGTTCTTCCGCGGCACGTTACTCGGCGACATCGCCTTTAGCGGGGCGCTGTTCGGTGCGCATCTGGCGCTGAGCCGCGCGTACTTTCCCAACGAGCGTGTCGGCGCGGTGCCTGCACAACTCCAAGAGACAGAGGAGAACTGGTGAAATACGCAGCTGTGATCGAATACAGCCAGGACAAGGCGCTGGTGGAAGCCCACCGGCCGGCGCACCGTGCGTACCTGACGAGTTTGGTCGAGAAGAACCAGCTCTTCGCGTCCGGTCCGACGGAAGACGGCTACGGCGCACTCATCATCTACGAAGCCGACACGCCTGAAGCGGTTGAGGCGCTGATGAAGGCCGACCCGTTCTTTGCGGCCAACGTGTTCCTCAAGTGGATCGTTCGCCCGTGGAAGATGGTGTTCTTCAACCCGAACCTCGCCCCAAAAGCGTGATGCTCGACAAGCCCAACACATGAGCGACATCGAACTGGCCATCACGCGCACGAAGGCGCTGGAATCACTTCTGGAGCAGGCGCTCGGCGCGACCGGGAAGGGGCTGCACGAGAAGGTGAGCAGCGTGCAGGGGCGGCTCGCGTTGCCGCTGGTGAAGAAACTGCGGTTCGTTGCGACCGTGCGGAACAAGATCGTTCACGAATCGGACTACCAGCAGATCGACGACCGTGACGCGTTCGTCCGCGCGTGCGACGAAGCGGAAGCTGAGTTGCGCGCGATGTTCGCCCCTCCGCAGGTGATCAACAAGGGATGCTTCGGGCTGGTGCTGGTGGTGGGCGTTCTTGGCACAGCCTGGCGCTTGGTATGAGTCACGAAAGACGAAGAGTTTGGCCACAAACTCTTCGTCTTCTGTTGCTCAACTCTGTAAGTGGGCTTCGAGGAAGTACAGCAACTGATCCAAATCGCGTGACACGCTGGTGAACAGGTCGGCGGTGTCTCGGTCGTGCAGCCCGTCCGCTTCGTCGATGGCTTCGCGCATGGTCTTGCCCAAGGACGCGAACCGGTCGGCCAGCGCCGCAACCACATCCAACCCCTTGAACGTATTCGTTGGGAACTCCGCGACGCGGCTCATCGCGGTCGCCTGACGCGCCGTCCCCGTGGCCACGCCACCCAGCGCGGTCGCGCGCTCCGCGATCTCGTCGATGTGCTTCTCCAGTTCCTCCGCGAGTTCGTCGAATAACTTGTGCAGCGCGATGAAGTTTGGCCCTTTCACATTCCAGTGCGCGAACTTGGTCTGCGACATCAGATCGAACGTGTCGGCGAGGTGCTGATTCAACAGCGAAATCAGTTTCGTGCGGTTCGCGATGTCGTTGCGCGTCGGAAACGGAGTTCCGACGTCGGCCTTCGCCGGTAAGGTTTTGGTACTCATCGATTTGTCTCCTGGGATGGCGTGCTTTGCGTCTCGGACACGGGAAAGTACCCAGTGCGCAGCGACGAAACACGTGTAGTTAGTACTGTGCAACTGGCGCGCCAATGGAATCGCTATCCGTCTGCGATTCGCGAGGGTATGCTGCCGGGATTCTCCCTCACGGAGTCGCATCGTGCGCCAGTTCCTCACGCTCGCTGCTTTGGCATTTCTCGCCACGTTCGTTTCTGCCGCGGAGTACAAGTCACACCCGCCGCTGCGACCGCTTCCGGTCCCGTCGCAGCGCGCGAAGGCGGACGGTCCCGCGTTCCACGTTGACGCGACCAAAGGCCACGACGCGAACGACGGTTCCGCCGCGAAACCGTGGAAGACGCTCGCACACGCGGTTCCCAAACTCAAGGCGGGCGACACGCTCTACCTGCGTGCCGGCACCTACTACGAACGGGTCGCGGTGAAGATCGCGGGCACCGGGGAGAAGCCGATCACGATCAGGTCCTTCCCCGGCGAACTCGCGGCCATCGACGGCGGGTTGCGCGAGTTCGCCGAGACGCATGCGACCGCGTGGGAACCGGTCAAGGGCGGGGCGATCGACGAGTACCGTTCCGTGAAGCCGTACCCGAAACACGAGGGTGTGGTGTTCGGCCACTTCCTCGATTCGATGGTCACGCTACACGGCTACCGGTTTGTGAACGACCTCCGATCCGACAACTCGTACTGGACCATCAAGAGCAAGATCGAGGACGACCCCACCGGCATCTACTGCGGTCCGGGCTTGTGGCTCGATCCCAAAACAAACCACCTGCATTGTCGGCTCGCGCACACCAGGTTTGCGCACCTCGCACCAGGCGACAACTACAAGGGCGAAACCGACCCGCGAAAGCTCTCGCTTGTCGTGTCCGCTCCCGGCGTGCCGCTCGCGCTTAACGGTGCGAAGCACCTTCGCGTGCAGGACATCGTGATTCGCGGCGGCAATCACGCCACGCTGAACGTGGAAAAGTGCGCGAACATCGAACTGGACGGCCTCACGGTGTACGGCGGCTCGCCGGCCGTGCTGCTCGCGGAAACGTACGACCTGAAGATGGTGAACTGCTACGTCCGCGGCATCTCGGCCGCGTGGTCGTGGCGCGGCGGGCAGAAGTATCGCGGCAACGCGGCCTACGTTCTCACCGCGCGCGAGACCGGCGGCGGGTGCAAGAACGTCGAGATCGCACACTGCGAAATCACCGACTGCCACGACGGACCGTTCCTCGGCACCATCACCGGGCTGCGGTTCCACCACAACCTTGTCGATAACTTCAACGACGACGGCGTCTACCTGATGGCGATGTCCGTGGGCGGCGACCAGCACTACTACCAGAACCGGATTTCGCGGTGCTTGCACTGTTTCTCGTTCGCGGGGAAGTACCAACTCGGTGGTGGCGTCTACATCTTCCGCAACCTGATCGACCAGCGAGGCCCCGTTTGGTATCAGTGGCCGGAATCGCCCGACGACCCGCGACTCAAGCCAGTCGTGGCCGGGAAGCCCGCGGAGATTCCGCACAGCGGCTGGCTGATGGGCGACCACGGCAGCCCGACGTGGGAGAAGATCTACTTCTATCAGAACACCGTACTGTTCCGCGACAAGACGTTCCGCGACAACTACGGGTTCGGCGTCGCGCGCGCCACCGCGGGCACCACACGCCGCGCGTTCAACAACGTGATCGTTTGCACGAACGGCGTGCCCGGTCTGGTACTCCCGGTGCCCGAAGACGACTTCGCTGCGGACCACAACCTGTTCTGGAGCACGACCGACGGCCCGACGTTCAAGGGTGACTTCTTCGCAACAATGAAGAAGTCCAAACCGTACGAAGCGAGCAAGAAGAAGTACGCGCCGGGTTGGGGCGCGAACGACACGTTCGCGGACCCGAAGTTCGTGAAACTCGCGGAGTGGAACGACACGGCTGGCGATTATCGTTTGAGCGAAGGCAGTCCCGCGATCGCGGGCGGCGTGGCCCTCGATCCGAAGTGGCCCGACGTGCGAAAGGTCGGCGCGGGCAAGCCGGACCTCGGCGCGCTGTCGTTCGGCGAAGCATCGTTCAAGGTCGGCCCGAAGAAGTAGGGCGGGGTTGACGACTCGCCGCGCGTCACCGTGCCGCAGGCTGAAGGATGATCGTGTCCCCCGGCCAGACCGGGATGTTCTCACGCGGATCGCGGAGCGCGTCGTCTAAATCGACACGGATGTTCAACTGCTGACTGGTCGATAACCGGCGGAGCACGTTCACGCGACCGCCGCATGCCGGCAGCGGTCCACGCGCCCCCGCGACCGCTTCCGTGATGCGCAACTCACCCTTGAGCGGATATTGACCCGAACCGAGCGCCCCGCCGGTGTAGAACACCGCGCCGGGAGCGCAATCTGGATCCGGCAGAACCGGCATTTCCGCCTTCGTGGGACGAATCGACACGCCCTTGTTCGCGGCGAGCGGAACCGAGTCCTGCGGAGTCTGGTACGCGGAGTTGTACAGCACCTCGTCGGGCAACCGCCGCACCGGGATGCCGTCCGCGGATGGGGGGGTGGTGAGTGCGCACCCACCACAACACGCGGTCGCACCGACGAACAGAGCGACCGAGAAGAGATGGTAACGCATCGCGTGTGGCCTCACTTCCGCGGGATCAGGGCGCTGGTCGGGGTCACCGGCACCGGCGCGAACTTGAACGGGATCGTGGGCATCGGATCCAGGATCGACGGCGTGGGCACCGAGGCCAGCGGTTCCGGGAGCGGCACAACCGGGATCGGCAGCGGCGGGTCCGGGACCGGCAACCGGTCCGGGTCTGGCGGCACCGGGAGCGGCGTGAACTTCGTGTCGCCGCTGGGCAACACCGGGTTGAACGGCTTGATCACGGGCATTTCCGGCTTCGGCAATGATGAAATCGGCCGGGTCGGTTCGTCCGTCGGCGGTTTCAGCGGGTCGGTCCCGACCGATTTCGGCTCAAACGTGTTCGCACCATTCCAGGTGTCGCTGTTCGCCGGGCGCGGCAGCGGAGCGGGCAGCGGCTTCGTCCCGGTCGGCGGCGTTGTCAGGACGACCGGAACTCTCGGCGCGATCGGGCTTGTGTAACTCGGTTTGATCGGGCTTGTGTAACTCGGTTTGATCGCCGTTGGCGTGCCGTCGGGCAGCAGCACTGGCACCGTCAGGAACTGCCGGCGCCCGCTCGCGACCGCGCAATCGGTGCCGTACTTGAATCCCAGGTAGTAATCACGGATCAGGCTGTGCCCCTCGGGCGTGAAATACTTCTTGTCGCGCACGTATTTGATCGGTGGCACGGCTGGCGGTTGTACTGCCCCGCCGCGATCGAGGTAGTCCGTGAACCCGTCCGTGAACCCGTCGTGGAATTCGTCAGTGAAGGTGCGACGCGGGTGCAGGGCACGCACCGTTTGCCACGAATCGCGTGCGGCACTACGCAGGTCGCGCTCGAGTCCGCGCTGGGTGTGACTCAGGTGGACCTCGTTCGTCGCGTTGTGGGCGGCGTGTGGGAGCGACCCGCACCCGGCGAGCACCGGGACGAGACAACCCACCCACGCGACTGACTTCCAGCCCATAACAACCTCGCCCGTTGGAGTTCCAAGTTCCAAAGCTTCAGGTTCCAAGTTAAAGACTGCAGACGCGCCGCTCTCGTCTTCAACCGGGAACCGGGAACTCCTACACTGAGAGTGAACTTGGTCTAGATCGGCCGAACATACCGGGTGTGTTCAGTAGTTGGGAGAAATTCCGCACTTGCGCAGGTTGCACCGCTCGCGTCGTGTGCCAGAGTTGCCGCAGTGAACGCGGCAGCACCGGTTGGCGCGGCGAGCGAGTTCAAGAAACACCGCAACTCGGCTTGATTCGCTGCCCGCCAATCGCGTTGCGGTCGATGAGTGCCACACTGGTGTGATTTCCGGGCGCGGTCGAACCACTCCATTTCCCCAACTCAGGAGTCTGCAACATGGCGAAGGCAGCAGCGAAGAAACCGGCGGCTAAAAAGGCGGCGGCGAAGAAGCCCGCCGCCAAGAAGCCCGCCGCCAAGAAGCCCGCCGCGAAGAAACCGGCGGCCAAAAAGGTGGCGGCGAAGAAGCCCGCCGCGAAGAAGGCCGCGCCCAAGAAGTCCGCTGCGTCCGCCAGCAAGGTCACCAAGAAAAAGGCGGTCGCCAAGAAGAAGCCGGTCGCGGTCGCGGCTCCTGTGGCGGCCCCGTCCCCGGCCCCGGCCCCGGCCCCAGTGGCCGACCCGCTCCCGACCC